>DASQVJ010000411.1:0-2979 GCA_035640835.1 Bryobacteraceae bacterium | reverse complement strand
GGCGGGGGTGCGGACAAGTTCTACGGTTTCTCGATCCTCCATCGGCTGCAGACAAGCAACGAGAGGTGGGCCTTGAGCCCGCGCTATGACTGGTACAAGGATCGGAACGGATTGATCACCGGCACGGCGCAGACCTTGCAGTCCTTCACACTGACCGGGGGTTTTCGCATGGCGGAGGGATTCCTGACGCGCTTGGAGTATCGGCGGGACTGGTCGGGTCAGCCG
This sequence comes from Bryobacteraceae bacterium, assembly GCA_035640835.1. Classification (GTDB taxonomy): domain Bacteria; phylum Acidobacteriota; class Terriglobia; order Bryobacterales; family Bryobacteraceae; genus DASQVJ01. The sequence goes on along the minus strand of DASQVJ010000411.1, from coordinate 2,754 downwards.
TTTTTCGATCGTGGCAATGAGCTGGCCAACGCGAAACAGCAATCCACAATTGTGGTTGGCCTGGTGGTTTACTTCAACGGAAAGCGGCTCTAGGCACATTGAAATCCCGTGGCGAAATTCAATGGCTTGGGGCGAAGCTCCGGGCCTTTTTGCTTAATAACCGTTCTTTGGGGTACTTATAATTTCTTTCGCTTTGACCAAACTTGCAAGGCACGAGTACTTTCGATTGAGAACCAGCGGACATGACATTTACTCCCCCACCAGCCCAAAAGGACCAGCCCGAAGGGAAGCTGGAAGAATATATCCAGTACCTGGAGCAATCGTCAGCAGCAAATCCCGCGTCCGCCGATTTGCTGACCTGTCTGGGCATCGCGCATACGGTGCGAGGCAATGTGTACCAGGCCTTCAAATCACTTCAAAGGGCGGTCGCCATCGACGCCAATCACTTCTTCGCACGGTTGCGCTACGCCGAGCTGCTGTTCCGACTGCGCTCGTTTCAAAATGCTGAACGAGAGTGCAGGAAGGCGCTGATGCTAGCGCGGACCAAGGTGGAATGGCGTATGGCTCATGAGCAGCTCAAGCAGATCCGCTCCTCGATTGAAGGCGCGGGTGCCGCGGTGAGCCTGGCGATTCCGCAGGCTGCGATGCCGGATTCACCGTTCTTTATCTGTCTCGCTCTGCTGGCTTTGTACTTGACCTTGCTGTCAAAGGTTTGAAGGTATAACAGGACCAAACGTTCTATCAAAGATTGGTGATATTGGCGTGCGATAACCTGTGAGTTAAGGCGCAATTCAGGCCCACCGCACACAGGTTGTGCAGCATGCAGGTCAGCGTAAACAAACCGCTTCTCGAGACGGTTCCCCGCGAGGGTCTACCCCTGCGGCAGGCGCTGCCTCTCGCCACGGAACTGGCGTCGTTGCTCGAGAAGGCCCATGCTGACCAGGCGTACGGCCGGCTGCGGCCGGGCAACGTGGTGGTGACACCGGCGGGTCAGATGTCCTTCGTGGATCCTGAGCCCAAGGTCCAACCGAGCGACGTCGCGTATTCGTCGCCCGAGGAATGGAACAACGATCCTATAGACGCACGCAGCGACATCTTCACGTTCGGCGTGTTCTTTTTCGAGTTCCTCAGCGGGAGCAACCCGTTTCACAAGGACTCGCTGGAGGAAACGCGCAACGCGATTACGTCGCCGGATGTACCGAATCCCAGGCATCGCGTGCCGGATCTTCCGGAGGTACTCGAGTTTATCGTGTGCCGCTGTTTGCGGAAGGATCCCAACCGTCGGTTCCAGAATGCATCCGAGTTAAAGAGCGCGCTTGCTGAGCTGACCGAGCAACTACAAAGTCACGACGCTCTGCCCCTCACTCCGGACCATACGAAGCGCGGATATCGAGTGCTGATTGCGATTGCGTTGTCGGCATTGCTGGTGGTCGCGCTAGGTGGTTGGGTGTTTTTGTCGTCGTCGAGCCGCCCGACGAACGAGAGCATGTCTGCCTCCCGCATTCTGATGCATGAAGGCGCGATGCTTGCGCCATCACTTTCGCCGTCCGGGGATCGTGTCGCGTTCTCCTGGACCGGGGAGAGGCGCAGCAACTACGACGTGTACGTGAAACCCGTTGGCCCGGGAACTCCGCAACGCATCACCACACACGGGGATGCGGACATGAGCCCGGTGTGGTCGCCGGACGGACGATATCTGGCGTTCGTGCGGAACGCAGGCTCCAACGCTGCGATATATGTCGTGCCTTCCAACGGCGGGCCCGAGCGCAAGCTGCATGATTTCCTGCGTACTGCTCTCGAGACGCGTTACAGGCTGATTGCCTGGTCGCCGGATGGACAATGGATCGCGTTCCCGGCATCGGATGATCCGAAGAGAGGCGGCTCGCTGTACCTTCTGTCACTGACTTCCGGCGAAATACGTCGATTGACCACGGCACCTGTGGGATCGGCGTTCGGCGATGCGGCGCCGGCATTCTCTCCAGATGGAACGAAGCTCGCATTCATACGGACGTTCACGGGCAATGTGGGCGATGTCTACTTGCTGCCGTTGTCAAAGTACCAGCCGAGTGGTGAGCCGCAGGCGTTGACGAGCACGGGAGCGGTCACCAATCCCGTTTGGGCGCCGGATGGCAAAACGATTTTGTTCACGAGGTTTCAGGGTACATCCGCGCTGTGGAAATTGGTCGTGGGTTCAAGCGCGAAGCCGGAGCCGCTGCGAAATGTCGGCGAGCTTGGAAACTTCGCTGATATTCATCGAACGAAAACAGACAGCGACGGCACGCGGATGGTTTACACGCGCTCCATCTTTGATGAGAATATCTGGCGGGTCGGCGTGCAGAAAGGCTCTGCTGCGGGACAGCCGGAGGCGATTCTGGCATCGACTCGACGAGACTGGGAACCCAATTTATCTCCGGACGGCCAGAGAATCGCCTTCGCCTCCGAACGCAGCGGGAAAGCCGAAGTGTGGGTGGCGAACACAAACGGCGGGGAGCCGCGGAAGATCACTTCCATTGGTTCGTTCGTGGCGGGTGCGAAGTGGTCGCCGGATGGCAAGAGGCTTGCGGTGATCACGGACATCGACGGCCAATACGAGATTTACCTGGTGGATGTCTCGAACGGCAAAACGACGAGACTGACCAACTCACCGGCGCATGAAACGGCGCCAAGCTGGTCCCGTGACGGCCGCTGGGTGTACTACGCATCGAATCGAACAGGCAGCTTTCGAGTGTGGCGACAAGCACCCGACGTAAATTC
>DASQVJ010000410.1:0-6808 GCA_035640835.1 Bryobacteraceae bacterium | reverse complement strand
AGGCGATGGCTGGATTAAAGACCTCAGCCAATTGCGCAGACTGGAGCCGTTTGCTGCCGATGCCGCCTTTTCGGGTTCGTTCCTTGAAGCGAAGAGGAACGCCAAACGCCAGTTTGCTGATTGGCTGCGATCCACCTCCGGCGAAGTAGTCGATCCCGACAGTATTTTCGATTGCCAGATCAAGCGCATTCACGAGTACAAACGCCAACTCCTGAACGCGTTGCGTATTGTGGTCCTCTACAACCGGCTGCGCGAGAATCGCGGACTGGATATGCATCCGCGCACGTTTTTCTTCGCCGGAAAAGCGGCGCCCGCGTACCATCTCGCGAAACTGATCATCAAATTCATCAACAATCTCGCGGGCACGATCGATGGTGACCCGATCGTGCGCGATCGCATGAAAGTCCTGTTCCTGCCCGAATACGAGGTCACGCTGGCGGAGCGGCTCATCCCGGCCAGCGATGTTTCGAACCAGATTTCGACGGCCGGTTTCGAGGCCAGCGGCACTAGCAACATGAAATTCATGATGAACGGCGCGCTGACCGTGGGCACACGCGACGGCGCGACGATTGAAATGGCGGAAGAGGCTGGAGAGGACAACTTCTTTCTGTTCGGGCTGACCGCTGCGCAAGTCGCTGGTAGCCGGGCCTGGTACAACCCGCACTGGCACTACGACCACGAACCGGAGACTCGTGCCGCGCTCGACCTGATCTTCTCCGACCACTTCAGCCGCTATGAGCCCGGTGTCTTCGAACCCTTGCACGCCGTGCTGCTGACGCACGGGGACTACTACATGCACCTCGCGGATCTGACGTCTTATATTCAGGCACAGGAGCGATTGGGCGAACTGTACCGCGACCCGCGGGCATGGGCGCGAAAAGCGATTCTGAACGTGGCCGGCTCCGGCAAGTTTTCGAGCGACCGCACCATAGCCGAATACGCATCGGACATCTGGGGGGTGAAGCCTTGCCCGGTGCCGTGAACACACATCTGAGCCCGAGCATCTCGCCGCACGCAGGCAAGCCGGCGCCGCGAGAAATGTTGATCGACTCGGACCGTCTCGAGCGCGAGTATTTCGAGCGCCGCCCTGACCCGCGCGACCCGGAGCAGATGGTCAGATTCGGAACCAGCGGACATCGGGGTACTTCGCTCAAAGGCAGCTTCAACGAGGCTCACATCCTCGCCATCGCGCAAGCCATTTGCGAGTACCGTGCGACTCACGGCACCGACGGACCGCTCTATATGGGAAAGGACACGCATGCGCTTTCCGCGCCGGCGCAGCGAACGGCGCTCGAAGTCCTGGCCGCCAATGGCGTGGAGACCATCATCCAGCGGAACGATGCCGTTACTCCAACTCCAGTCATCTCGCGTGCCATCCTGGTCTACAATCGCGGCCGTAGGGACCACTTCGCCGATGGGATCGTGATCACCCCATCGCACAATCCTCCCCAGGACGGCGGCTTCAAGTACAACCCGGCGAACGGCGGTCCGGCTGACACCGACACGACGAAATGGATCGAGGACCGGGCGAACGAACTGCTCCGAAATAGACTCGCCGGCGTGAAGCGAATGCCGTTCGCATCCGCTCTGAAGGCCGGGACCACTCATCAGCAAGACTTCGTCCTGTCTTACGTCGAGGACCTCAGGAACGTGGTGGACACAGACGCCATTCGCGCCGCAGGCCTCAAGCTCGGCGTAGATCCCTTAGGCGGCGCTGCCATGCCCTACTGGGAGCCCATCAACTCCATTTACAAACTCGATATCCATGTCGTGAATCCCGTGATCGACCCGACGTTCTCGTTCATGACCGTCGATCACGATGGACAGATTCGCATGGACTGCTCGAGCCCGTATGCGATGGCGCGGTTGGTCGGATTGAAAGATCTGTATCAGGTCGCGTTCGCGAATGACCCAGACTCGGACCGCCACGGGATTGTCACGCCGTCCGCCGGTTTGATGAAACCCAATCATTACCTGGCAGTCGCTGTCCAATACCTGCTCACGAACCGGCCCATGTGGCGCGCCGATGCCGCAGTAGGAAAGACCGTCGTCAGCAGCAGCATCATCGACAAAGTCGTGCGGAGTCTCGGCCGCCGGCTGATCGAGGTTCCAGTCGGATTCAAGTGGTTCGTCGATGGCCTCTTGGATGGATCGTGCGGCTTCGGAGGCGAAGAAAGCGCCGGCGCGAGCTTTCTCCGCTTCGATGGCACAGTTTGGACCACTGACAAAGATGGGCCGATCATGGACCTACTCGCCGCGGAGATCACGGCACGGACTGGCAAGGATCCCGGCGAGCACTACCGTCAGCTGACCGCGGAGTTTGGAACACCCTACTACACTCGCATCGACGCGCCGGCAACAGGCCAACAGAAGGCGAGGCTGCAAGAGCTCTCGCCAGACAGCATCAAGGAATCGCAGCTCGCCGGCGAGAGGATCACGGCGAAGCTCACCCGTGCCCCCGGAAACGACGCACCGATCGGCGGTCTTAAAGTGGTGACGGCCAGCGGATGGTTCGCCGCGCGGCCTTCGGGCACAGAGGATATCTACAAAATATATGCCGAGAGCTTTCAAGGCGAGGATCACCTCAACGCGATCGTGAGCGAAGCTCAGGACATCGTGGGCCACGCGCTGGAGATCGCCGCATGAGCGTGTTTCCGCCGGACTACCGCGCCTCAGGCCTGCTCATGCATGTCACCTCGCTCCCTCGCGATACGGGATCGGCGACGTCGGACCGGCTGCTCTGGCGTGGGTCGATCGGCTCCGGCATGCCGGACAAAGCTGGTGGCAGGCCTTGCCGCTCGGTCCCACTGGCTACGGCAACTCGCCTTATCAGCCCTTGTCTTCCTTCGCTGGTAATGAGCTTCTCGTCAGCCCTGATTGGCTGGTCGAGGACGGATTGTTGCGCGGCAAGGATTGCGAAGCTGACTTCGCGTCGCACGAGATCGATTACGAAGCCGTATTCCCGTACAAGCGCCACCTGCTCGAGACAGCCTGGGCAAGTTTTGCCGCGGGTGCGCGCGCCGATCTGATGCTGACTACGAGCGATTCCGGAACAATCAGTCACACTGGCTGGAGGACTACGCGCTCTTCCGCGCCTTGAAGGCCAAATTCAACGGCGCATACTTTCTTGAGTGGCCGCGTGAACTCGTCGAGCGGGTTCCCTTGAAAATCGCGGAGGCCCGCGCGGAACTCGCAGACATCATCGACGCTGCTCAATTTCGGATCCGCCGCGCGCATGAACACGCCCGGCCAGGCATCGGGCAACTGGCGACGGCGAATCACGGACGACATGCTTTCGCCCGCTGCATTCGACTGGCTGCGGGACTTGACCACAGAAACCAAGCGGTGTCCGGCCGATTTCGCTCGGGCGGAATTCGCCGCACCCGAAGAAATAGAGGTGACAAGATGAAAGCGACGCAATTACTCCACAACTTGGGCCAGAGTATCTGGCTCGACAATATTACGCGCGACCTCCTGAACAGCGGCACGCTGACGCGCTACATCGAAGATCTTTCGGTGACGGGGCTCACCTCGAATCCGACGATCTTCGATCACGCGATCAAGAACACAGGCGCGTACGATACGGCGATCGCTGCCCAACTACAAAGGGGGAAATCCGGAGAGGAACTCTTTTTTGAGCTGGCGCTGGACGACCTCACTCGCGCTGCCGACCAATTCCGGCCGATCTACGACAAGACCAACGGAGTGGACGGCTGGGTGTCGCTCGAAGTATCTCCCATGCTGGCCCATGACACCGCGAGCACGCTGCGTCAGGCGAGAGACTTGTATGCCCGCGCCGGGCGTCCGAACGTGTTCATCAAGATTCCAGGCACGAAGGAAGGCGTGCGCGCGATCGAAGAAGCCATCTTTGCCGGGATTCCGGTCAACGTGACACTGCTGTTCTCGCGAGAGCAGTACCTTGCCTCGGCCGACGCTTACCTCCGGGGCGTCGAACGGCGAATCGATGCCGGCCTCAATCCCAGGGTCCCGTCCGTCGCATCGGTCTTCGTGAGCCGGTGGGACTCGGCGGTCGCGCCCAAGGCGCCCGAGCGTCTCCGCAACCGGCTCGGCATTGCTGTCGCGACGCGTACTTATCAGGCCTACCGGAGCTTGCTCGACTCCCCCCGGTCGCAGCGAGTCTACAATGCTGGGGCGCGGCCGCAGCGACTGCTCTGGGCCAGCACGGGAACCAAGGACCCGAAGGCATCGGACATTCTCTATGTGAAAGCTCTCGCCGCTCCCTTTACCGTGAACACGATGCCCGAAACGACCTTGAACGCGCTCGCTGACCACACCGAACTCGGATCGATTCTGCCCAGCGATGGCGGGGATTGCGAAGAAGTCCTTGCCCAGTTCGCCAAGGCCGGAATCGATATCGACGGACTGGCCTATCAGCTTCAGGACGAGGGCGCCAAGACCTTCGTTAAATCGTGGAACGACCTCATGGAGGTGATCGACTCCAAGAGCGCCGCGGTCCAGAAAACCACGCAAGTAGCGTAGAGAGCGGTGCGGTGCGCTGCCCGCCAACAGAATGGCTGGCAGTGCACTCTTTTCAATTGAGGAGCAAAAGAAGAATGCAAGTAACGGAATTGCGAGCCGAGCCGCGTTCGGTCGTAGGAAGTCCCGCGTGGAAGGCCCTCGAATCGCACTACAAGAAGGTTCGCAAGCTGCATCTGCGCAAGTTGTTCGCCGATGATCCCACTCGCGGCGAGCGCCTCACCGCCTCGGCTGCCGGGATCGAACTGGACTATTCCAAGAATCGCATCACCGATGAAACCCTCGAGCTTCTGTTCCAGCTCGCAAAAGACGCGGGACTGCGGGAGCGCATCGACGCCATGTTCTCCGGCAGCAAAATCAATATCACCGAGAACCGCGCGGTCCTACACACTGCGTTGCGTGCCCCCGCCGGCGCATCCGTCCTGGTCGACGGGGAGAACGTCGTGCCGCAAGTCCACGACGTCCTACGCCGCATGGCCGATTTTTCCAGACGGGTGCGGAGCGGCGAATGGAAGGGCCACACCGGTAAACGCATCCGCAACGTCGTGAATATCGGGATCGGCGGTTCCGATCTCGGACCCGTCATGGCCTACGAGGCGCTCCGGCACTACAGCGAGCGCGATATGACCTTCCGCTTCGTGTCCAACGTCGATGCCACTGACCTCGCCGAGGCCGTTCGCGATGTCGACCCCGCGGAGACACTATTCATCGTCTCCTCGAAAACTTTCACCACGCTCGAAACGATGACGAACGCGCAATCCGCTCGCGCCTGGTCGCTCGCTGGATTTGATGGCGATGAACAGGCCGTCGCGAAGCATTTTGTGGCGGTCTCGACAAACGCGAAGGAGGTGGCGAAGTTCGGCATCGACACCGCCAACATGTTTGAGTTTTGGGACTGGGTCGGCGGGCGCTACTCGATGGATTCGGCGATCGGCCTCTCGACGATGCTCGCGATCGGCCCTGAGAATTTCAACGCCATGCTCGACGGCTTCCATCAGATGGACGAGCACTTCCGCACGGCGCCGTTCGAAAACAATCTTCCGGTGATCATGGGCTTGCTGGGCATCTGGTACAACGACTTCTTCGGCGCCCAGACGGTCGCGGTCCTTCCGTACGACCAGTATCTGAAACGCTTCCCGGCCTATCTGCAGCAGTTGACGATGGAGAGCAACGGCAAGCACGTCATGCTGGATGGCGCTGAGGTCAAGTCCAACACCGCCCCCATTTACTGGGGAGAGCCGGGGACCAATGGCCAACACTCGTTCTACCAACTGATCCATCAGGGCACGCGGCTGATCCCTTGCGACTTCATCGCGTTCGCTCAGCCGCTCAATCCTTTGGGACAGCATCACGACATGCTGATGGCGAACGTGCTCGCGCAAACCGAAGCGCTGGCGTTCGGCAAAACCCCGCAAGAAGTGAAGGATGAGGGCACGCCCGACTGGCTCGTACCGCACCGCGTGTTCGAAGGCAACCGTCCGTCCAATACCATCCTCGCCGCACGGTTGACGCCCGAGACGTTAGGCAAGCTGGTGGCGCTGTACGAGCACAGCGTGTTCACCCAGGGTGTGATCTGGAACATCGACTCCTTCGATCAGTGGGGCGTCGAACTCGGCAAGGTTCTCGCCAAGCGAATCATCCCCGAGCTCGAGAGCAAAGACGAGCCCAAACTGAGGCATGATAGCTCAACCAACAACCTGATCCGCCGCTACCGGCAGCTCAAGGAGGACGCGTGAGGACCACCGGTTTCGACAAGCCGCTTTACATCCTGCCGTTCGACCACCGCGGCTCTTTCCAAACCAAGATGTTCGGCTGGAAGGACGCGCTAACGCCGACCAGACAGCCGAAATAGCCGCAGCCAAGCAGGTGATCTACGACGGCTTCAAGGCCGCGATCCGGGACGGCGTGCCGCGCATCGTTACACCACCGCCTGCTGCGTCGAGAAGAGCGGGCAAGATGAATTCGATTTCGAATACGGCGAGGACTTTGCCCGGCATATCGAAGCCTTTCGGCCAACGTTCAGCAAAGTGCTGGTTCGCTACAACGCGGAAGGTGACCGCGCCCTCAATGCAAGGCAGGCGGGACGGTTGAAGAGCCTGTCCGACTACCTGCATAACGGTAGCGGAAGCCTGTTCATGTTCGAGTTGCTGGTTCCCGCCGAGAAGTCGCAGCTCGAGCAGGTCGCCGAGGCCGAGAGGGCGGGAGCGGATCGCATCCACATTTGATGTCATGGACGGGCACTGCTGTACCGCATCCATCGAGAGCGTGCCGGTTCAATAGCGCGATAACTGCGTCAGGCTACAGTTGATTC
>DASQVJ010000409.1:0-4674 GCA_035640835.1 Bryobacteraceae bacterium | reverse complement strand
ATGGGAACGCCGTGCAGCTGAACGCTCCCTTCTCGCTTGCTCCCGGGGCCGGCGACATGACGAGTCCGACGGTAACCTATCGTCTCGCCACCGGACTTCCGAGCGCCAGTATCTTCGATTACTGGGATCCGGCCGATGCGGTCCAGAGGCTCATCTCAGGCGCTGCGGTGAACGAGATGGCGATCAAGGTGAATGCAGACTTCCACGAGTTCACGTTCTCGGGCGAAGCGGCGGATCTGCTGGACTCGGTGAGCTTCACAAACGGGCAGGCGGGGCTTTCGACGTATCCAGTGGAGCCGGCCGTACTGCCGTTGGCCTACGACGTCATTCCCGGTCATCTCGGCCAGGTCTGGATGGGAACGACCGCATCTCGCTTCTATACGCTCACTGAAGCCGAGGTCAAACTCGACAATGACCTGGATCTTCGGGCTAACGAGTTCGGAAGTGAGCGTCCGAGTTGCGTGAGCGCAGGACGACGAAATGTTTCGCTGAATCTGAGCTTGTATGAGCAACGGAATGCGATGACGCGCGATCTGTATGAGGCCGCTCGGAACCAGACACCCATTACCGTGATGTTTCAGCTCGGGCAGCAGCCGGGCCAACTTTTCGGTGTCTATCTCAACAGCGTTGTGCCAGAAGTTCCGGAATTCGATGACTCGGATCCGAGACTACAGTGGCGGTTCAAGAATTGCCGCGCTCAGGGATCGGACAATGACGAGTTGATTCTGGCCTTTGCCTGAGGACGTATGAACTATCAAAGCTCGAAAGAAATTACGAGCCAGGTGCTTCCGGGCGTTCACTTTGAGATCGCCCGGATGTCCTTTGCGCGACGGCTAGCGTTGACCGCGAAGGTGAAAGACCTGCTTCGCAGAGTGGAGTATCTGGAAGCGGGTGAAGATGCCGCCCAGCAGGTTGAGGCTTCACTTCTCAACCAGCAAATCGATGAGCTGTATCTCGAATGGGGTCTGCTTCGGGTCGCAGGACTTCAACTGGACGGAACGGATCCAGATCCGAAGATGGTGCTCGAGCTTGCGCCCGAGCCGTTTACTCGAGAAATTCTGGCAGAGATCAAAGCCGAGTGCGGCCTGACTGAAACAGAACGAAAAAACTAGTCGTCGCCTTCCATTTTCAATTTGCCAACCAGGCTGCCTGGAGGTGCGACTCGTGCCGGAAGAGCGGCCTGGATAAAACGCGTCGGTGTGGCTTCCGCGATCCTAACGATTCCAATTTGAGTGCTCAACGCCCTGTCTGGGCACGAGGCCGAGTGTCGACTCTTCGGTGTCCGAAGTCGGAGATCACGGGCCTCAGTTTGCAGCTCGTGGAGGAGTTTTTGATTTGGAAACTCAGCGGTAACGTGTCGCTTTACGATTTGCCAGCTAAGACCGTCGACGCATTCATTGTGCTGGAGAACGAATGGCAGGAGGAGAGGAGCAATGCCCAACGTAGAACTTGACGATCTGTTGAAAGCGGCCATCCGGAGCGGCGATGTTGCGACTGCGCCAAATTCGGATGCAACAGGGCCGATTTTGTCTAAGGCAACTGCTGTGCCTGATACGCGTACCACGGTGCAGCGCCTGGTGTCGACGGTCAGCGCTCCCGTGGTGAATGTATCGAACGTCTCGGCAGCAGCACAGCCGGCGATAAATGTAGCGGCAACCGGACAGGCGGCGATTGTGAGTGCGGCAGGCACGAATAGTGCTGTGATTCCCGGGCAGCCCGTTACCCCCGAGTTCGATCGTTTGAGCGCGCAGCTCGAGCAGCTCCGTCGGGCAACTTTGGCGCAGTCCGACGAGCTTCGAGACAATACGAACGCGCTGAGCCGGACCGGCACGTCAGGCCCGTCGGAAAAAACCTCTACCGCAAGTAACGTCGGCAAAACGATCGCGAACACCGTGGGAACTGCACTAGGTATCTCGCCGGTGATCACGGGGATTGCGAGACTCTTTGGAGCGTTTCGGAAGTCGGAGGCACCACCGGACCTGGTGCCGTTCTCGCTGCCTTCTGCCGTTCGGCTCGACGCCGGCCTGGTTGCGAGCACTCAGAGCATCGCGCCGGTCAGTTACGGACAAAGCGGCGATGTTCGCGCCATTAGCGAAGCGAGGCCGGCGTCCACACCGCCGCCGATCCAGATCAATGTGCAGGCGATGGACAGCCGCTCCTTCCTCGACCATAGCGACGACATCGCGAAGGCCGTGAAAGAGGCGATGTTGCACGCTCATTCCTTGAACGATGTGGTGGCAGACCTATGATGCTCCCCACGTTGAAAACCGGTGCCTTTGCGCAGTATCCGCTCGAGGATGGCGTTGAGTACTCGACGGCTGTTCTGACTCACATTGACGGGTCAGAACAGCGTTTTCGGCAGTATCGCAGTAAGCGCCGGCGGTGGAGTCTTCGTTACCAGGATCTTGGCGACGGCGAGATCGGCATTCTTCGAAGCTTCTGGAAGAACGCTTTCACCACTGGCGAGCCGTTTGAAATGCCAAACCCTAAGGACGGTTCCGTCCTGGGGAATTGCTACTTCGAAAGCCAAACCTTCTCGGTGTCGTTCACCGATGAAGATCGTTGTTCATTGGAACTCATTGTGGAGCAGAGGTGGGAGTAATGTTGATCTTTCCTCAATTACAGACCGGCACCGTCGCGCAGTTTCCTATCTCGCGAACGGACACGCTAAGGGCCCTGCGTCGCATCCATTTGGATGGGAGCCAGCCGGCAAATGTCGTCGATGAAGGCTCGCGTACTTGCGCATGGAATCTGAGCTTCACTGCTTTGTCGACACAAGAGATGCTGGCGCTGCAGGAGCTCTTCGAGGTGGCCGAAGGGCGTCTGAAAAGCTTCACGTTCCTTGATCCGGCGGATAACCTGCTTCGATGGTCGGAGGATTTGACGAAGCCAGTTTGGACCGTGGCCAATGGGCTGAGCTTGACGGGTGGCCTGCCAGACGCGTTTGGGCGCTCTGGCGCCACGAACGTGACGAATTCTACGGCAGTGGACCAGCAGATCACGCAGGGGCTCCCCGTGCCGAGCGCTTTCCGCTATCACTTCGGCCTTTATCTCAGAAGTGAGTCGACCACCAATGTGACACTTTTTGTCCGCGCCGGATCGCAAAGTCAGATCCTGACCATACCTGTTCGCTCGGAATGGTCGCTCGCGAGTCATCCTGTCGCGCTCGGAGGCACGGCGGAGTCGGTTCACTTCGGCTTCGAGATCCGCGCAGGTGATTCGATCGAGATCTGCGGAGCCCAGGTGCAGGCGCACACTTCTGCGTCGACTTACAAGCCAACTGGAATGCATGGAGGAGTCTACACGTCCACGCGTTTCGACCAAGATGCTCTGGTAGTGAAAGCCGAGTATCGCGATCAGTATTCTACGCGGCTGCGATTGATCAGTCGCACCTAAGGAGCTCAAATGAACACGATTTCCACAGTCAAGAATCAAGAGATCACAGACACTCCAGTGTTGCTCTTCACGTGCGTTCTCACGGACGGAACGGAAGAGCGCTGGAGCACGCACAAGGTGGTGAACGACGGGAAATCGTACGCTCCTCGTGTGTTGAAGCACAACTTGTTTGAGCTGAGGTCGTTGTCCGAAGACGGGGTTGATGGAGTTGCGAAGCTCTCGATCACGCTAAACAATATCGACTCCTATTGTTCCCAGCTGGAGAGGACGCACCGCGTAAAAGGGGCGCAGCTGACCGTTCACTTCGCCTTCATTGACGCGACCACGGGCGAGCTGACAACCGAGTCCCAAATTGTCTTTCGTGGAATGGCGAACGCTCCTGAGGAGATCACGGACGACTCAGCACGATTCAGCTTCGTAAATCGTCTGAGCTTGCAACGTCAGTACCTGCCGGCCATTCGTATCCAGCGCCGCTGTCCCTGGACGTTCCCTGCGACAGTCCAGCAAAGAACCGAGTCGACCAGCGGCGGGGATGAAGGCAAGTATTCGGAGTTCTTTCGATGCGGGTATTCGCCCGATGTTGAGGGTGGGTCGGGGTCAATGGATGGAGCGCAACCGTTCGCTTCGTGCAACTACAGCCGCAGGGACTGCGAGCAGCGGGGTATGTTCTCGGTCGACTCCAGCAACCGCATCACGCGCCGGTTCGGCGGGTTCGAATTCGTCCCTTCGAGCATCCTGGTCAAGACCTTTGGCGAACGGTCATCGCACGTGAGCCCGGTGGAGACGAATGAGGCGAAATATAACGACTTTGTTCCGATGGTCTATGGAACCGCCTGGCTACGGCCGCCCGTCGTGTTTGCTCGCAATGATGGGAATCTCACTCGGATGGAAGTGTTGCTCAGCGTCGGCGAGATTGAATCGGTGCTCAAACTTGTGGTCAACGGCATTGAGATTCCAGTTGGTCGAGCCGGGGCAAAGATGACCGGTACCGGTTGGTATTCGGTGGTGAGCTACGGCAACCGAACAGGCAATTTCAACCTCGACTTTGCTGGTCCAAATGGCCAACCGCTTGGCGATCCCTATGGCAGCATGGCGTATCTCTCGGTGGTGGTACCGAATCGGATTAGCGATGGAACTTCCCTGCCAAAGGTAGAGGCGTTGATAAAGGGACTCAAGCTATCCCGATTCGATGAGACAGGCGGTTATTTGGATGAGGCGTTCAGCAATAATCCTGCTTGGGTGCTGCTCGACCTGATCCGGCGATGTGGGTGGAAGATT
>DASQVJ010000408.1:0-11614 GCA_035640835.1 Bryobacteraceae bacterium | reverse complement strand
TTGATGCGTCGCGAGAGCGGTAGCGGCGCTTCCTGATCGAGCTTAGGGAAAAGGATCCGCTCATAGCGGATACCGAAGTTCAAAGTGAAATGCGGTGTGAGGCGAAGCTCATCCTGCACGAAGAAGTTGATGAAGTTGAACTTGAGCTTCACCAGAGGATCGCCGAGGTCCTGCTGCAGCTGCGTGTACGTGTAAGGTCGGCCGGTTGCAGGATCGACCTGACGCGCGGCTGTTCGCAGATATTGATCCAAGGGACTGACGACAGGACGTCCCGCTGCAGCGGCGAGTCCATTGAACACGAAGGTTCGGTTGAGGGCTAGCTGCTGATTGAAGTCGGTGTTCTGGTAGTCGATGCCAGCCTTCATGGTGTGCCGGCCACGAGTCCAGGTGACGTTGTCGATGAACTGCGTGCTGGTTTCAATGCTCGAGTTGTTGTTCCCGGGGTTATTGCCGATGTTGGCAACGCCTTGAATATTGATGAATGCGTCACCAGGTTGCGCCGGAAACTGCTGTACGCGATTCTCCAGGCGTCGATTGATGCCGAAGCGGAATTCATTGAGCAGCGTCGGGCTGAAAACAGTCGCAAGCTGAGCTCCGCCGCCATTCATGCGGTCTTCGAACTTGACGCCTCGGCTGCGATAGTTGAGCCCACTCGCGCCGCCGTAGGGCTGGTCGTTCGTGAAGCGGCTATATCGAATGAAGCCGGTATTGCGATCGTTGATCCGATAGTTGATCTTACCCAGCGCAGTATGGAAGTTCTCGCCGAACGGCACATCGGCAAGATCCGCCTCTGACAGCCCCAATGCTCGAGCGTTGGCAGGAGTGATGGTGACAGCAGCAGGAAGGACCAGCGGGTTGTGCTCATACTGAGTGAAGAAGAAGAGCCGATCCTTGACAATCGGTCCACCGAAGGTGCCGGCGAGCGTGCGCCATTCCTGGTTTGGTTTCGCGGCTGCTAACGACGGTCGAGCGTTGGTCTCGTTCGGGCGGTACAAAAACAAGAGCGAGCCGTGATAGTCGTTGGTGCCGGAACGCGTAATCACGTTGACGAGGCCGCCGGCGGCTCGACCGAACTCTGCGGAATAGTTGCTCGCGACAACTTGGGTTTCCTCGATCGCTTCGGGAGTGTAGATGACCAGTCGAATTTGTCGTCCAAAGCGGCGCTGCGAGTTATCGAGACCGTCGGCCGCCCATGTGCTTCGATTGAGTCCACCGAACGTAAACTGAGTGGTTCCGAAGCCGCTCGACGGGAGGCCCTTCACGCCGGGTCCGAGCAAGTTGTAGTTGAAGAGATTGCGCGAAACGATCGGCAGGGTGCGGACGGCCTGCTCCGGCAGTACCTCTCCGACTGCGATGGAACCGGAATCGACGATGCCCACGTCGGCCGAGACGGTGACGGTTTCCTGGGTGGCACCGATCTCGAGTCGCACATCGGCTCGAGCCTGACGACCGACAGCAAGGGAAATACCGCTTTGACGATACTCCTTGAAGCCATCGGCGCTCACTCTCAGTTCATACGAGCCGATCGGTAGGAGCGGGAATCGATAGTATCCGGCATCGTTGGAGTTCGCGGTTAGCTCGCGATTGGTGTCAGTATTTCGAACCATGACACGGGCGTTTGGAACGGCTCCATTGCCAGGGTCAGTGACATATCCTTCGATCGCGGCATCTGTTGCGTTGGATTGAGCAGAGATGTCGAGCGGAAGTAAGAGGACGGAAGCTACCCCGAGAAGCCAGACGTGGCGAGTCATGACGATGAGGGTAGCGGGCGGGATTTTCAGTCGTATTACGGACCGTTGCGAACTTGGTGACGATATCGGATGTAACGGGTGATGGTTTACCTCGGTTGACAAGCACGCTCCACCAGTCTTATTATTACGTCATGCGACATGTCGTAGCACAACAGATAGAGACGAGAGTTAAGCCGCTGACTGAGCCAGTTCTGCTCATCCTGGTAAGCTTGGCAGGCAAGCCCCAACACGGTTACGCACTCATGAAAGACATCGGCGACCTCAGCCAGGGTCGGGTTGAGCTGACGACAGGAACACTGTATGGGGCCCTACGGCGATTAGTCGACGATGGCTGGATCGAACGATTCGATCAAGAGGACACGTCCCGTGATAAGCAGACGTATCGCTTGACAACAGTCGGACGGAAACATCTTCAACTTGAGTTAGACCGAATGAAGCAACTAACGAGGATAGCTGCGACACGGCTGCGAGCGGCAGAGGCCTAGTATGTTCCTGCGCACACTGTATTCAATGATGCTCGGTTTATATCCAGCTGATTTCCGGGACCAATTCGGCAGAGAGATGCTCGCCGTTTTCGAACAGGCAGCTGCACAACATCGAGAGCGCGGCAGCGCAAGCCTCCTCGTGTTCTTCGCCAGAGAGATAGTAGGACTCGCTGCGGGCGCGGCTAGGGAACGCGTCTTGCATGCAGCGGGGGATCGAGCATGCGAAGACCTCCCGTTTCCGTCAGATATCGCCGGCGCGGAAAAGTATTTAGAACTCATATCGAAGCGCCTCATCCACGCTATTGCCAACCACGATTTCCCCAACGCCCGTTATTACAACGAACAGGACCGCAAAGCACGTGCCCTGTTGGCGGCACTGCGCGCGCGGCCAAATTGATTGGGCACGTGACTCACGCGCGGTCCGCTAAACGCTGCACATCGGAGCCGCGACCTCGACGGATTTCACGACGATGATTTGATGGCAGATCGGGCCCCGACCCACGCATGTTTCATCGTGATGCGCCTTTGATCGCCAATTCGCGCTTGATCTCTGCGAGACTCCGGTTTTGGTAGTGCCTCGCAATGTTCTGCGCCAGTAGTGATCCCTCCTGGGCTCCCATAACCGCGCGCTGGAGATGTTCATTAGGCCAGGATGTTTCGGCTTGCATCAGACCCAGCGCGTATTCGGCGGCAAGTTTGTCCTGCAGTCCGGGCACACTCCGTCTTGCCCAGTCGTAGCCATCGACAGCTGAGAACACAGTGAATGGGTTCGATTTGGACGTGTGCGTCACCTGTTTTAAGGACTCGAGGAAGTACCCTGCATCAAATAGCGCGAGGCTGTTGCTTTGCCCTTTCACCTCGGCCGCTAACGCACGTGCCATGAGGCGACCGGCGAGTGCCAGTCCGGCGCTCGGGTCTTTGCTCGAGTACACGGCAGCCCGACGGAGTGTCTCCATGCGCGTGAGCACAGGCTTTCCGGAATCGAGCAGCCTGAGCGTGTCGGCCGTGAGGTTCACGGTGTCGTACTTGGGATCTGGGTTATGCCAGGAATTTTTGTCTGAGCCCCAGGGCAACGATGTGTCGTTGCCTATCGAGAAGCTGCTGCAGATTAAGGGCGGACCGGCGAGGGCGGTGCCCCCGAGGATCACCAGGGTCAATGTCGCGGTCGCTATTTTCTTCATGAGGTAGTCTCCTTTTGGGTCGCACTGCTCAAGGCTGCGGATCCAAAGCGAGTTTGCGCGCGCTTCGCTGTTGGAACGGAGTAAAACGGGGGTAAATCAGGGATAATTTACTGATAAGTCAGAGGGCGGGAACCCGCGGCCCGCTGTAGCATGTAGCTGTATGAGTGAGTCCCGCCCGGCAGAAGCGTCCGCATCACCAGAGGAGGTTCGGGCTCAACTCGAGCGCATCCTCTCCAGCCGAGCGCTCGCAGGATCGGACCAGCTCAAACGGCTGCTGCGTTTGCTAGTGGAGCGAACGCTGAACGGACAACGCGAGTTGCTGAAGGAGTACAACCTCGGGCTGGAGGTGTTCCACCGACCTCCGGACTATGATCCCAAACTCGACCCCATTGTTCGGGTCCAGGCACGCCGTCTCCGAGCGAAACTCGAGGAGTACTACGCGCGTGAGGGGGCACACGACCCGTTTCTGATTCAGATTCCAAAGGGTGCGTACGTGCCGGTGGTTGATGCGCGGAAGCCGGTAAAAGCGCAGGAACTACGGCCCGCTCCCCAATCGAGCCCGCGCATGTGGATTGCGGCGGCAGCCATTCCGGTGCTGCTGGTCATTGCATTCTTCGTGTGGATGAAGAGAGACGGTGTCTCCGGTTCCGCGGAGATCGATCGAGGCGTAGCTGTGCTTCCACTGCAAATGTTCACCGAGGGAGGCCGTCAAAGGCACATAGCGGACCAGGCTGCCGAGGTACTGACGACTGAGTTGGCCAGGAACAAGCAGTTGCGGGTCCTCTCGCGCACAACCGCGAGCGGATATCGCAACACGACGATTTCATTGCCTGAGATCGCGCGAGCTCTCGGCGTGCGCTGGGTGGTAGAAGGTGGGGTCGGCCTCGAAGGCACGCGAGTCTATATCAAGCTGCGTACCGTCGACTCGCGTACGGACCGCAAAATTTGGGCAGATGTCTTCGATTGTGATGTGAACAATCTGGTTGCCGTCAACGTAAGAGCCGCAGATAACATTGCTGCGGCGATCGCAGCTCAGATTGATGGTCCTCCGCGTTAACGATGAAGCTTACGCCTCAGCGACCTGCTCTTGCGGAATCAACGAGAGCAATGTAGCTTCAATGCCCTTGCAGAAACGATCTAGAGGCAGGTCGTTTGCGTCCTCGCCGAATGGATCTTCAATCTCGACGCCGATCTCTTCGATACCGAAGAAGGTATACGCAATAAAGAGAATCACGGGCACAGTCTCCCATCGGAACTGTTCCACAATCGCGAACGGCAGGCTGAAGCAATAGAGCACAAGGGCTCGGCGTAAATGCACCATGTAGGCGAACGGCAGCGGTGTGCTGTGGATCCGTTCGCATGCGCCAAGAGCGTCTATCAGCTGCTGGACATAACCGTCCAGCATCATCTGCGTGAATTCGCCGATGAGTCCTGCCTCGCGCGCGTTCATCAAGACGGCGCTTATCTCAGCTGCACAAGCGACTGCGGGATGTTGCGCTCCCTGAACCCTTGTCACCTTGTCAGCCGGCAGCGCGAGTGTCGACTCGCCAAAACCCCGAGTGCCGCGTAGTCGATTCATGGTTGCGAACGGAAATGCAATCGTCCAGTGGACGAGTTCACGGTACAGATCGGGCGTGGCCGAAAGATGCGGTCTCGCAGCCCTGGCGAGATTGCGCGTTGCATTGACGATATTGCCCCATTGGCGACGCCCCTCCCAGAAGCGGTCATAGGATGCATTGGTGCGAAAGACGAGCAACAAGCCTAGAGCAAGGCCGACGAGGCTATGAACCGTGACGGGCATTGCCACAGCCCGAACGTGCGTATGGAACCAAACTACGAGGCCTGACCACGCCACGCACGTCAGCACGCGCACCGTAATCTCGCGGACCATGGAGCCTCGAATGTCGAAGAAGTGGTCCCACCAATGGTGCGGGTTGTAATCGATCATTGCGCTTCGAAGGTGGCCATCCATTGGGAGCGCGGAACATGATCGTGAGATTCAACAAGCCGGAAGCCATTACTTGTGACTTCGTGGATAAAGCCCTCTTTGTCTAACCGGATGTGGGTTAAGGCGCGGCGATTGGGCATCGCTTCCGCGCTCTTGTGGTATTCGACCAGGAACAGCTTTCCCTTCGGCTTTAAAGCGGCTCGGATGCTGGCGAGCATTTCCTTCGGATAGTCGAAATGGTGGTAAGCATCGAGCACGAGGACCGCATCGCAGCAGCCTGCAGGAAGCTTGGTGTCCTTCTCGGTACCGAGAACAAACTGCACATTGTTAATGCTCTTGGCGGTTGACCTCGCACGATCTAGGAAATCGGGGAAAATGTCCTGAGCGATCACTTTGCCGGTCGAGCCGACGGCAGCGCTCAGGTACGGGAGCATGTAACCCGCGCCCGTTCCGACATCGGCCACCGTAGATCCTGGGATGAGCTTCATCGAAGCGACAAGCTCGTTCGGCTTCTGTCGCTCGTCGCGCGTTTCGGATGTTAAGGTCGCCGCGACGCGAGCTCGCTCGTCAGAAGTTTTGTAGCCCGAGTTCGCCTCTCGAGCGACTTGGCCGGCGAGGCTCAGGCACACTAAGAAGGCTAGGATGCGCATACGTATTTGCATCATATCTATACTGATCCTGCTTGCCTCCTGCCAGCCAAACAGGAAGGACCGAAGCCGGTTGACCGTTGCGGTTGCGGCGAACTTTCAAGCACTCATGGCCCAGGCTACAGAGCGCTTCGAAAACCGCACAGGCATCCACGTGGTTACGAGTCTCGCTTCAACAGCGCAGCTAGCTCACCAGATCGAGAATGGAGCGCCTTTCGACCTGTTTCTGTCGGCCGATCGGCAACATATTGATGGGCTCGCGCAGACGGGCCATATCGTTCCGAATAGTCGGCGACTCTTCGCCATGGGTTCGCTGGCGATGTGGGTACCCGATCCAGAACGCTCGCGTGTCCACTCGCTGGCTGACCTAAAGACGGGTGATGTTCGGTTGATCGCGGTCGCAAACCCCCAAACGGCGCCATACGGCGAAGCGGCCGTGGAAGCGCTGAAGTCGGAAGGCATTTGGAAGGATGTCGAGCCGAAGATCACTTATACAACGAACGTGGCACAGGCTCACAGGCTCGCCGCTACCGGAAACGCCGAGGTTGCTCTTACTGCGGCCTCGCTATTGATTGGGGAGAAGAAAGGCCTTGTCATTCCAGTGAACGGCTCGCTGCATCGCCCCTTGGAGCACGTATTGGGCGTAGTCACGCACGCTCGGAATCCGCAAGCAGCCAGGCAGTTTGCCGCGTTTTTGACGGGTCCCGATGGCGTTGAGCTGCTGACGAAATACGGCTACATACCTGCTAGCGGAGCACCTCGAGCAAGTTACTGAAGTCATCCGTCCAAAGGCTTGTGCCCTTACCCCGGAGAGGAACACTGGCACGAGGACGGAGCTCCTCGATCAGCATGTGGTTGCGCGAGGCAATCACCCAAGTCGCGAAGTTGATACCACGCGCCTCGTCCGGCAGGTTGTCGATAATGAGCCACTCGAGGCCCGCATTCTGAGCGAGCCTGCTCACCACCCGCGTCAAATCGAGATAGCGATTCGTCACGTGGAAAGCCAGGAATCCTTCGGGCTTTAGGTGCTGAAGATATAGATCCATAGCTTCGCGCGTAAGCAGGTGGGTGGGAATAGCGTCACCGGAGAAGGCGTCTATGATGAGCGCGTCCAAGCGGCGGCTTTCATTCTGAAGCGACAGCCGGGCATCGCCTGGAATGACTTCGATCGTTGCGGGCGAATCACGAAGATAGCTGAAGTACTGAGAAGCTGCCCGGAATACGGCGGGGTTCAGCTCGTAAAAGATGATCCGGTCGCCAGGCTTGCCGAAGGCCGCCAGAGTTCCTGTGCCTAGTCCGACGACCCCGAGTTCGACCCGCTTGTCACGCAGCGTATTGAAGGCCTGCGCAATACCGGACTGTGGCCCGTAATAGGTGAGAGGCTCCAACTTCCGAGAGGGTTCGAGCCACTGCGCTCCGTGCTTGGTGGTGCCATTCAGCATCTCACGCGTCCTGGCATCCTGCCGAATCCAAAGCGTGCCATAAAAGTTCCGGTCCTTGTGCACATCGCCCTTCGCTCGAGCATCTGTGTAGACGGCTGCGAATGCAGCTAACAGAGCGGTGAATCCTAAGCGGAGCAGACGGTTCGGAGATGCTCCAAATAAGAGCGCCATCGCCAGTACGGTGCAGCCGATCAGCGAAACCGGAAGCTCCATGTACTCGGTGAAGATCAATGGAGCGAGCACTCCAACGAACAGGCCTCCCACGGCGCCGCCTGCTGCGATGGCGAGATAGAACGAGGTGAGCTGCGCCGCGGGAGGCTTCGAGCGCACCAGTTCTCCGTGGCAGAACATGCAGCAGATAAAGAGCGCCATGCAGAATATGCTCATCTCGGCGAGGATGGAGGTTCCGGCATTCCTCAAGGCGAACCCGATAGCGATTCCGAGTAGAGCCACTGGCATGAGCCAACGAAACCATGCAGGGCGGTACCAGCCTTCGCTGTCAAAGGTGAGAACGAACGAGAGCAGGTACAAAGAGAGGGGAACGATCCAAAAAAACGGGACTGCTGCGATGTCCTGGCTGATGTGGTTCGCAATCGAGAGCCACAGAGCCGAGGCGGTGCCGGCGAGCGTTGCCCACAGTAGAAACGATCTTCCGTCCGCCGATTCGGCGGCGTGCGGTACGTTTCCGTCGGCTCGCTGCCTCCAAGCCTTGACCACCATGAGTAACACCCAGATGCCATACAGCACGCACCACGTAAGCATCTGCTGACGCAAGGTGAAACGTGGCTCGATGATAAACGGGTAGGCCAGCAGCGCTGCCAGTGAAGCGACGTTGGAGAGCGCAAATAGCCGGGCCGGTAGTTCGCCCTGCCCTCGAGATATCCAGGCTTGCAGCAAAGGTGTCGTGGAGGACAGGAGAAAGAAAGGCATGCCGACCGTGAGGGTGAGTGTGCCCAGCACTGCAAGAGACGGCGGACCCGAGAACAGAGGTCTCAAATGAAGCGGCAGGCCCAGCAGACTCACACACAGAAGACCCGCGTGCACACCCTTCTGCACACGCCAGGGCAGCCGTTGCACGAGCACGTGCGAGTAGAGATAACCGCCAAGAAGAACCAGCTGGAAGAACATGACGGAACTGGTCCAGACACCTGCGCTGCCACCGAAGGACGGCAGCATCGCTTTCGCGAGCATCGGCTGGATGAGGAAGAGGAGGAGGGAGGCGAGGGTGATTGCAAAGGCCGTCAAAGTGAAAACCAAAAGGAAAGCCCGCACCGTCGCGGAGACCAGATGCGGGCTTTCGAACCTCGAGTAGTCGAACCTAGCTTGCGATCTCGACGCCCATGCTCTTGCAAGTGCCGCGAACGTTGTTCATGGCTGCTTCGAGCGTGAAACAGTTCAGGTCGGGCATCTTGATCTTGGCGATCTCCTCGATTTGCTTCGTGGTGATCTTGCCGACCTTGCTCTTGTTGGGCTCAGCCGAGCCCTTGGCAAGTCCGATCGCGCGCTTGATCAATACCGGAACCGGTGGGGTCTTCGTGATGAAGGTGAAGGTGCGGTCCGAGAAGATCGTAATAACAACGGGAATGATCAGACCTTCGTTGTCTTTGCCGGAGGTCTTGGCGTTGAAAGCCTTGCAGAACTCCATGATGTTGACGCCTTGCGGGCCGAGCGCAGTGCCGACCGGAGGAGCCGGAGTCGCCTTGCCAGCGGGGATTTGCAGCTTAACTTGACCAGTTACTTTCTTCGCCATGTCTCTTGAACCTTTGCTTTGTTCGAATCTTGATTAGGTTTTCTCTACCTGCAGGAAGTCCAGCTCCACAGGAGTTGCACGTCCGAAAATGGTGACGAGCACGCGAAGGGTGTTGCGTTCCGGGTTAACCTCGTCGACCTTACCGGTGAAATTTGAGAACGGGCCGTCGATGATGCGCACCGTCTCGTTCTTTTCGAAAGTGAGCTTTGGCCGGGGACGCTCCGCTGAAACCTGCTGGCGGAACACGATATTGTTTACTTCTTCCGGCGTGAGCGGCACAGGACTGTCGCCGCCGCCGACGAACCCGGTCACACGGGGCGTATTCTTCACCGCGTGCCAAAGCTCATCATCCATGGCCATCTGCACCATCACGTAGCCGGGGTACAGCAGCCGTTTGCTCGTGACCTTCTTGCCGTTGCGTAGCTCGACCACTTCTTCAGTGGGAATGAGCACTTTGCCAAGCTTGTGCATGAATCCGAAAGCGTCGGCGCGCGTGCGCAACGAGTCGGCAACCTTCTGCTCGAAGCCGGAGTAGGTGTGGATGATGTACCAGTTCATGCCCTCCCGTTGCAGCTCCAGGCCGGGTATACCAGCGGGCGCTGCGGGTTCTGCTACGGGTTCTATTGCGGGCTCCGTTTCCGGCTCGGCGATGCTCTCCAGAGGCTCTCGGGAAGACTCGTCGACAGCATCCACATGTTCGCTCTCACCAGATTCATCCTGTGACAAGTCCGGTTTTTCCGGGTTGTCGTCGTACTCGTAGGGATGCTGTTGTGCCATTTCTCTGCCGTGTCGGCTACTTGCTAAATGCCTCGAAAATCTTGGTCACGCCCCTGCTGACGACGTAGTCTACTACGCGGAAGTAGGCGGCAAAAGCAAACACAGAGATAATTACAACTGTGGTGGTTGCCCGAACCTGTTTCCACGTGGGCCAAGTCACCCGGCGCATCTCCGCCTTCAGGTCTTCGAAATAGTCTTTCGCGGCTGCCGGCCAGCCCGACGCGCGCTTTGCGATCGTGTTTGCTTCCATATAACTTTTGGGAGGATGGCAGGGGCGGAGGGATTCGAACCCCCAACCACGGTTTTGGAGACCGCTGTTTTACCGTTGAAACTACGCCCCTATCGAAAACTCTCTGTTAACGACTGGTTTACACTTCAGTCTACTGCAAATAAACAGCCAAAAGCGAGTGGCTCCGCCAATTAAAGCCGAAGCCACTCGCCTAAACCATTGCGTAAGCGATAGATCCTCCAACTAGTCGAGGATCTCGGTGACCGTACCGGCGCCGACAGTGCGACCGCCTTCGCGAATCGCGAAGCGCAAGCCCTTGTCCATAGCGACCGGCGTGATCAGTTCCACTTCGAGCGCCACGTTGTCGCCCGGCATCACCATCTCGGTGCCTGCCGGCAGCTTCGCCACACCCGTTACGTCCGTCGTGCGGAAGTAGAACTGCGGACGATACCCGTTGAAGAACGGCGTGTGACGGCCGCCCTCATCCTTCGACAATACGTACACTTCGCCCTTGAACTTCTTGTGCGGCTTGATCGAACCCGGCTTGGCCAGCACCTGGCCGCGCTCCACGTCGTTCTTTTCAATGCCGCGCAGCAGCAGACCAACGTTGTCGCCGGCCTGGCCTTCATCCAGCAGCTTCTTGAACATTTCCACGCCCGTCACAACCGTCTTGCGCGTGTCGCGGAAACCCACAATCTCGACTTCTTCGCCGACCTTCACGATGCCCTTCTCGATACGGCCCGTCACCACCGTGCCGCGGCCCTGAATCGAGAAGATGTCTTCGATCGGCATCAGGAACGGCTTGTCGATGTCGCGTGCCGGCAGCGGGACATAGCTGTCGACAGCCGCCATCAGCTCGTCCACCGTCGCCTGCCATTTCTCTTCCCCGTTCAGCGCACCCAGTGCACTCACGCGCACAATTGGAATGTCATCGCCAGGGAAGTTGTACTTCGACAGCAGCTCGCGAACTTCCAGCTCCACCAGTTCGAGCAGCTCGGCGTCGTCCACCATGTCGACCTTATTGAGCGCCACCACGATGTAAGGCACGCCCACCTGACGAGCCAGCAGAATGTGCTCGCGCGTCTGCGGCATCGGACCGTCGGTAGCTGCGACCACCAGGATCGCGCCGTCCATCTGCGCCGCACCGGTGATCATGTTCTTGATGTAGTCGGCGTGGCCGGGGCAGTCGACGTGCGCGTAGTGCCGGTTCGGCGTCTCGTACTCGACGTGCGAGGCGGCAATTGTGATACCGCGCGCCTTCTCTTCCGGTGCGTTATCGATTGAATCGAAGTCGCGGATCTTTACCTTCGGATTGTGCCGGGCCAGCGTCTTGGTAATGGCCGCCGTCAGCGTCGTCTTGCCGTGATCGATGTGCCCGATCGTGCCAATGTTGACGTGCGGCTT
>DASQVJ010000407.1:0-3558 GCA_035640835.1 Bryobacteraceae bacterium | reverse complement strand
ACGGCCTTGACCCGGGCGCGCTTCGCCCAGGATGCGCCTGCTATGCGGGGCGACGGCTACTTTTGCAACCGCTCTTCGCACTTTTCACTTGACTCAATCATAGGTAGCCAAAATCGTGGTACGCCGTCGGCAAGCCCTGCGCCGCAATCTCCTGCCGGATCAAGTTTCCATTGATGTTACTGCAATTGGATCGCCCCGAGAAATCACAGTAGTGCATCGTGAGCCCGAGCAGCGTGGTCCCGCCTTGCACTTAGCCAGGGCCGACTATTGACGAACCATTGGTCAGTCACGTTCTCCAGCGTCGTAATGATAGTGCTCCTGATTTGCAGCGCTAAACTTAGCGATGAATTCCGGCGATCGATGCTCGGGTTTCGATTGCGTGAAATAGCCGCGTTCCAGGGGCCCAGTCGTACGCGCTCAGATCAATTGGGTACCTTGTCAACGTACGGTAAGTCGATGTTGTCATATCCATTCTTCGGCAATTTTTATCTCTGAAAAGACCGCACTCCGGAACGGGCCGCGCGCCCCATTAAAGACCCACACAGTCGGGATGTCTGACATGCTCGTCATATCTACTTCCCCTCTTCGCTTCTCTGGTTATATCTGAACCACCGCCTCATCGTAAGCGTCCGGCCCGCTGAAAATTCTTTTCGACAGGTGTCATTAAATCTCCTCTCCGCACCGTCATAGTCCCGAACGCTGCAGCGTGAAAGAGAATGGCGTCGACCTCTCGGGTTAGGGTGTTTCTTATTGCAGCGTGCACCCTATGAACCGTTCCGATGAGATCGAGGTGCTGTACGTCGCTCATCGGGGCGAGATTTATGCGTATCTTGTGGGGCTCGGCTTGGAACCAGCGGTCGCCCAGGAACTGACGCAGGAGGTCTATGTGCGGCTCATTGAGGAGCTTGATGGCAGATCGGTTCGTAATCACCGCGCCTGGTTGTTCCGTGCCGCGCACAACCTCGCCATCGACGAGCACCGGTCGAGAAGCCGCGCCTCCGAGCTGCCGACCGCGGAGTACGATCACCCTAAATCCCCCGAGGACCCGGAGCAGTTGGCAATGCAACGGCAGAAGGAGCGGACGTTGATGCTGGCGATTCGGAAGCTTTCGCCGCAGCAGTTGGCATGCTTGCAGCTTCGCTCCAACGGGCTCCGCTACCGAGAAATCGCCGAAGTGCTTGGCATCTCGGTTCCTACCGTGGGCGAGTTCCTCCAACGCGCCATCAAGAACATGCGAAAGGTTCTCTATGGATAGGAGCTTCCTTCAACACCCTGCAGAAGAGAAGCTTCTGCGATTCCTGGATGGCGAACTTGCCGAGCGCGAGGCAACTGCTGTGAGGGCCCATCTTGAGGGCTGCTGGCAGTGCCGGCGTGACCTTAACGAATTTCAGGGCGCGATAGACGCATACCTGCGACTACGCGATGCGGCTTACACACCCCCACCTGCGTCATGGGCCGATATCGACGAATTGCGATCACGCGCGCCATCGGGCACTCGTCCACGCTGGCTCAGTTTTTGGAAGGTCGCCGCCGCATCATGCATTGTGGCAGCGGTCGGGCTTGCCGCAGTCGGGGTGTACCGAAGCGCAAGAAATGTAGAACACGGGGTATCGTCACCAGTGGTTCCCGCCCCCATAGCGCCCAGGCTGGACCCACCGCTACCGAAGGCGCGGCCTTCAACGGCCCGGCTCAGGACGCCTATTGATTCGAGCAGTCCAGCCCCGGCGGAATCTCGCGTCGACCCGATCGCGGCTCGCGTGCAAGCCGTTCAGGTCCTACACAAGCTCAGCGCGGATCTGGGAGAGGCCGTTGAGATTTCTCCGTCCACATCCGGTGCCATAGTCCGCGCGCACGGACTCGAGCCCGCGAGGCGCGAGGAGCTTGCATCGGCACTCGCAGGCATTCCGGGTGTTGAGTTTCAGGCTCTTGATCTTCCGCAGGCGACCACGTCGGGCGCCTCGAACGCGTCTTCCAGTCCTGCGCCACGTCCCAAGCTGTTTGCAGAAAAACTGCAAACCATGCTAGGGGGACCGACTGGAGTGGAGTCCTTCGCGAACGCCGTGCTCGACGAAGGAGATGCCATCGCGATTCGAGGGCATGCTCTTCGCAAGCTAGAGCAGTTATTTCCCGATCGATCTCGTCTATCATCACCGGACAGCGAAGTCATCGGCGCAATCGCCGCGGCTCATCGCGCCGTCTTGCGCAAGCACGCCCGGAGCCTGCGTGCGAAGCTCGAACCTTTACTCGGCACTGGTGGCCAAACATCCCCCGAGCCCATGACGCTTGTGGAACAAGCGATCGAGCTGGATCGTTTGCTAAACGCCGCTTTTGCGGGTGCCCACGTCACTATGTCCGATGACGATTTGGCCTCGCGCCTGAGAATCCTCCTGAAAGAGCTTTCCTTGTGACTCGATTAACATTCTGTCTTTTTGTTCTCGTGCTTGGTCGCGCAGTGGCTCAGGATGCGCAGGTATCCGGGCTCGTGTCGGACTCCTCGGGTGCGGTGATGCCCGGCGTGGCAATCACCATCTTCAACCAGAACACAGGTACCCGGCGAGTGCTGCAGACAAACGCGGAAGGGCTCTATGCGGCTGGTGGATTGCAGCCCGGCATGTACCGCATCACGGCGCGTCGCGATGGATTCCAGACAGTATCGAAGATCGACATCAAGCTCGACGTCGCACAAACCGCGCGTGTGGACTTCACGCTGCTGGTGTCCGCCACAGGAGAGTCCGTGACGGTTTCCGCGGAACAGACCCGGCTCGCAAGCACGGATGCGACCGTAAGCACCGTCATCGACCGGCACCTGATCGAGCATTTGCCGCTCAACGGCCGCAGCTTTCAGAGTCTGATCGCTTTGACCCCTGGTGTTGTCCTGACGAAAGCCACATTCGGCGAGCAAGGACAATTCAGCGTCAACGGGCAGCGTGCGAATGCCAACTACTTCACCATCGACGGCGTCAGCGCCAACATCGGAGTCAGCGCGGGCCTTACCCTTGTGCAGTCGGCATCAGGATCACTGCCCGGGCTGGGTGCAACCGGCGGGACGAACACGCTTGTTTCGGTAGAAGCCCTCGAGGAGTTCCGTGTACAGACCTCGAGCTATGCCGCTGAGTATGGCCGCATGCCCGGAGCACAGGTCACCATCCTGACTCGGTCCGGTACGAATCAGCCACATGGAGCCCTGTTCAACTTCTTTCGCAACGATGTGCTGGACGCTCGCGATTGGTTTGCGAACGCGGAAAGGCTCCCGAATCCAGCCCTTCGACAGAACGACTTTGGAGGTGTGCTTGGGGGACCGGTATCGATTCCTTCGCTCTACCGCGGGCGTGATCGCACATTCTTCTTTGTGTCCTATGAAGGGTTGCGCCTGCGACAGCCTCAGGTGCTTGCCACTGATGTTCCATCCCTGCGCATTCGTGAATTGGCTGGTAGCTCTACCCGGAAGTACTTGGATGCGTTCCCGCTTCCGAATCGTCCGGAAGGCCGTCTGAGCTTTGCACCGTTCATCGCGAGCTTCTCGGATCAGGCGAGCCTCGATGCCACTAGTCTTCGTGT
>DASQVJ010000406.1:0-11983 GCA_035640835.1 Bryobacteraceae bacterium | reverse complement strand
GGTGAAGGACATAGGGATCAAGGCCGCGCTCGACACACCTGGCGTCAAGGCCGTGTTCACAGGAGCGGACGTAGCGCACATTGGGCCGGTGCCGACGGGAGCGCAGCTTCCGGGGTTGCGAGTGCCTCCCCACCACGTGCTGGCGCAGGGCCGGGTTTACTTCGTGGGCCATCCGGTTGCCGTGGTGGTGGCGACGGACAAGTACATTGCGCGGGATGCCGCGGATGCGGTGGAGGTGGACTATGAGCCCCTGCCGGCCGTGGCTGACCCCGAGCGCGCTCTCGATCCGGAGTCGCCGCGCGTGCATCCGCAGTACGACGACAACATCGCATTCACATACCACCAGGAAGGCGGCGACGTCGAGAAGGCTTTCGCTGGTGCGGACATTGTTGTAAAGCAGCGCATCGTCAGCCAACGCCTGATTCCGACGTCGCTCGAGACGCGCGGTGTGGTCGCGGATTGGCGTGCGGGCGATCGGGCGCTGACGTTGTACACATCGACGCAGATTCCGCACCTGGCTCGAACGTTGATCGCTGGAATGTTGGGCATCGCCGAGAACCACATCCGGCTGGTCGCGCCCGAAGTTGGCGGAGGATTCGGCAGCAAGCTGAACGTCTACTCCGAGGAAGCACTGCTCGGGTTTCTTTCAATGAAGCTCGGCAAGCCGGTCAAGTGGATCGAGTCGCGCCGAGAGAACTGCATGGTGACGATTCACGGCCGCGGGCATGTCGACTTTCTTGAGCTTGCGGCGAACCGGGACGGGACCATGCTGGGGTTGAAAATCAAGATCCTGCAGGATCTCGGTGCGTATAACCAGCTGCTGACGCCACTGATTCCGACATTATCGGTGCTGATGATCCCGGGTCTTTATCGGTTCCAGAATGTGCGCGCGGACATCGTGGGTGTTTTCACCAACTGCGTGCCGACGGATGCGTATCGAGGAGCGGGGCGGCCCGAGGCGACGCACTGTATCGAACGCATCGTAGATATCCTCGCGGCGGAGCTGGGGATGGATCCTGCGGAAATCCGCATGAAGAACTTCGTGCGCGAGGACGAGTTCCCATATCAGACCGCAACAGGCTTGACTTACGACAGCGGCAACTACGAGGAGCCGCTTCGGTGTGCAATGGAGGCGATCGGGTACGCGGAACTTCGACGTGAGCAGGCGGTTGCTCGCCAGCAAGGCAAGCTCGTCGGGATCGGGCTATCGACCTATGGCGAAATCTGTGCGATGGGCCCGTCTCCGGCGACGCCCGCCGGGGGATGGGAAAGTGCAACGGTGAAGATCGAGCCAAGCGGCAAGGTGACCGTGTTGACCGGCACATCGCCCCATGGGCAAGGCGAAGAAACCACGTTCTCGCAGATCACGGCAGATGAGCTGGGCGTGCCGCTGGACGACATCTCGGTGCTGCACGGCGATACATCGGTGGTCCAGTACGGCATCGGAACATTCGGAAGCCGCGCGACAGCCGTAGGAGGCGCGGCGCTGCATGTGGCGCTGCAGGAGATGAAGACGAAGATCCGGCGCTGGGGCGAGATGATGCTGGATTCGAGCGATGTGACGTTCGCGGGTGGTCGATGTACGTGTCAGAAGACAGGCAAGTACGTTAGTCTGACAGAGATCGCCGGCGCGGCGTACAGGGCGATGAGGATTCCTGCGGGCGCCGAGCCTGGATTGGTGGTTACGCGCTTTTGGGAGCCGCCGAACTTTGCTTATCCGTTTGGTGCGCACATCTGTCTCACGGAAATCGACAAGGAGACCGGTGAGGTCAAGATCCTTCGCTATGTGGCGGTGGATGATTGCGGCAAGGTGATCAATCCGCTGCTGGTGGCGGGGCAAGTGCACGGAGGCATCGCACAGGCCATCGGACAAGCTCTCTATGAGCATGCTGTTTACGACGAGAACGGCCAGCTATTGACGGGAGAGCTCAGCGAGTACGCGATCCCGAAGGCCAGTATGCTGCCCTGGTTCGAGTGCAGCCACACGGAGACTCCGTCGCCCGTGAATCCCCTCGGCGTCAAGGGCGTTGGGGAAGCCGGTACGATCGGTTGTTCTCCTGCGCTGGTCAACTCAGTGGTGGACGCGCTGCGTCCCCTTGGCATCCGGCATGTGGACATGCCGATGACGCCTCAGAGGATTTGGACTCTGCTGCAAGGAGCGCAAGCATGATCCCTCAAGCTTTCGAATATACGTGTCCTGCGGAGTTGGACGTTGCTCTCGAAATGAGCGATGCGGGATCGAAGCCGCTGGCGGGCGGTATGAGCCTGATTCCGATGATGAAGCTGCGGCTCGCGACGCCCGACAGCCTGGTGGACATCTCTCGGCTGAAAGAGCTTCGATTTATCGGCGAAGAGGGCGAGTTTGTTCGTGTCGGTGCGACAACCACTCATCACGAAGTGGAGGCATCGGCCATCCTGAAGCGGAGCTGCCCTTTGTTGCCCAAGACTGCAGTGCATATCGGAGACCTGCAGGTCCGGAACGTCGGAACGATCGGTGGGAGCGTTGCGCATGCCGATCCCGCCGCTGATTATCCGGCTGCTCTGATGGCGTTGGAGGCGACGGTGATCGTCAGGAGCCTTCGAGGGGAGCGTGGGATCCCGATCAACGATTTCATGATCGACTCCTTTACAACGGCCCTCGAGCCGGGTGAGATCATCACGAGCATCCTGCTGCCGGTAGATGGACCCAACACGGGCACGAGCTACGTCAAAATGGCGCAGGCCGCGTCGGGGTATGCGTTGACGGGCGTAGCGGTGCGTGTGCGACGGTCGGGAAACGCTTTGTCCATGGTCAGGGTTGGAATCACCGGGGTTGGTCCCATTGCATATCGGGCGAGGACTGTCGAGGAGGCGCTTGAAGGGACATCCGGCAGTGAGGCGGATATCGTGCGAGCGGCAGGGCTTGCCGCTGAGGGTGTCGAGGTGATGACCGACCTCAATGCTGCGGCGGACTATCGGGCTCATCTGGCGAAAGTGCAAACGGCGCGTGCGCTGCGTCAGGCTCTCTCGGAGTTGATCTAGGCTCGCGATGAAAATCAGCGGTACATACCACATCGAGGCAGAGCCCAGCAGAGTCTATGCGCTGCTGCAGGATCCCGAGGTGTTGGCACAGTGCATGCCAGGGACGGACCGGCTGGTGAAGACAGGCGAGAACGAGTACGAGATGCGGATGAAGCTGTTGATCGCCAGCGTCTCAGGCTTGTTCGAAGGCAAGGTTCGACTGTTGGATCATGAGCCGCCTCACCGCTTTCGCATGCAGGTGGAAGGTACGGGCAAGATCGGATTCCTGAAGGGCGAGGGTGCGATTGTGCTCAAGCCAAGCGGGTCGGGCACAGAAGTCTCCTACGAGGGCGATGTAACGCTCGGGGGGACGATCGCAGCCGTGGGGTCGAGACTAATCGACACAACCTCCCGGATGATACTGAAGCGCTTCTTTGAAAAGCTGAACACGATAGCCAAGCAGCAGGTGTCCTCAGCAACTGCCGG
This sequence comes from Bryobacteraceae bacterium, assembly GCA_035640835.1. Classification (GTDB taxonomy): domain Bacteria; phylum Acidobacteriota; class Terriglobia; order Bryobacterales; family Bryobacteraceae; genus DASQVJ01. The sequence goes on along the minus strand of DASQVJ010000406.1, from coordinate 8,497 downwards.
CGCATCAACGAAGCCAACTTAAAGAGCAGGAGTCAGGAGACAGAAGTCAGGAGTCAGAATCTCCTGACTTCTGTCTCCTGACTTCCGTCTTCCCCATCTCCCCCAATAGCGGGCGCACTTGCCAGACATGAGCATAATGGAGATGATGGTCCGCGCTTTGGTCCTCGCGAGCGCTTTGATCGCTAGCGCTCAAGCTGCCGAGTTTCGATCTGACTTCGAGAGGTTAATCCGGGAAGCCCAGGACTCGCCTCTGGCGACCGCCGAGAAAGCACAGGCCTTGACGCATCCGGAGTGGAGAGACCGGATCCTGCGCCAGGCTTTCGCTTCGGCCGTGGCTCGAGACAGTGAGGCTGCACGGCAACTGGTGCCGAAGGTCCTCGACAGGCCTTGGGCCGGGAGCGTTAGCTTCCAGCAGGCATTGAGGGTGGCTGTGGGGCTGCCTGAGGCACAGCAGAAAGCCTTTCTGATGGCCGTGGCGAAGAACAATCCCCAGGTGGCCGTCCGGGATTACGAGCGCTATAGGGACTTGCCGTTTGCGACGGAGCTTTTCGAATCGGCTGTGCTGCTCGCACCGGACGAGGCGGTCGCAGTGGCGACGGGCACCTCCGAGGCTGCAAGGGTGGTGCGGGAAGCCCTGGAGGCGAGTTCGCGGCGTGAAATCACGGTCTTGTCGAATTTGCTGCGCGATTCGTCTTTGGACGAGGTGAGCCGAATGCGGCTCGCTCTGTTTGTGCCCCTCGTATCTGACGCTCAACTAGCGAAGCTTCACTCGAGGGTCACAGAGGATCACACGTATTTTGCTTCCTTGGTGGACCAACAGCTTCGCACTCCATCCAGGCTGCTGGAGCGGGCCTTGGAGATGCATGCACAGACGGCATTGATCTCGGTGAGAGACGGCGGGGCGTATGAGCGGAAGCAGCTCAATGCCTACAGCGCTCGGGATCTTTACTTCTTGCTGGTGTACGGGCGGACCGAGGCGACCGGTCGCACGGACAAGAACGTTTTTGTTTTTGACATCGTGTTCGATGATGCATTGCGTCCGAAGCTCAAGGGCAAACCCGCATCGAAGTTGTTGGCAGAGGTCCGGTATGCGGGGCTTCGTCACTTTTTGGCGCTGGCTGCAGGGCGAGACCGGTTGGCTTCGTTTTGGAAATTGGCTGGCCCTGACACGGTCGCTGCGGACCTGTTGGCTCGAACGGTGCGAAACCTCGACGCCGCAAAGAATCCGCTGGAGCAGACAGTGGCGGCGGCCGAGGTTCTGGATACGCTCCGGTCACCGGCGCGGTTGAAGCCTCTTGCGCGGATCATTCGGCTGGAGCACGGCAGGTTGAAGGCAGCGGGGGACAGGCGGAATCAGACGCTGTATGGCATGCTTGCAGTACGTTTCGCACGCAATAATCCCAAGCTCGATCCGGAGTTAGACAAGCTGGCGCGGACCTATGCGGGCTACGTGCAAGAGACGAGAGTGCTGGAGCAGTCGGAGTTGTTTCGGAACCAGGTGGACGTCCAGAGGCATTTCTTCTGGAATGACAGCGACGGCGTGGAATCGTTTGAGTCGTTCATTGACACGTACGGTACCGACCCTCGCTGGCACATCGAGAAAAAATCCGAGTATGTGCATCTGAGCGCAAGTGGCGCGCGCGGCCGAAAAATCGAGATCTATGCGAATGTGCCGGTCGACCTGCTGGCTCCCGGGAATCGCCATCGGGCACTGGAGGTGAACGCGCGCCAGGAAAAGATTTCGCGGATCCTTGCGGACCGGAAGCTCGAGCCGTTGGTCCTGGTGCATCGCGGGCACAGCTACCATCTCGAGAAGACGTTACCGTACCTGAGCCACTCGGCGCGGCTCGTGTACCTGGGCAGTTGCAATGGAATGGACAAGATGGCGGCGGTCGCGGAACGGGCCAGTTCGGCGCAGATCATTGCCACGCGCGGTGTGGGAACGATGAAAGTGAACGATCCTACATTGAAGGCGATCAACGATGAGCTACTCGCGTCGGGGCGTTTGCAATGGGCCTCGTTCTGGCCGGTACTGGCTCGGCGTGTGGGAGTAACGAACGACGACTTTCGTGAGTACATCCCGCCACATCAAAATGCTGCAGCGTCTCTGCTGGGAGCCTATTTCGAATTTCTACTCTCTGATTCGGGACAATGAGGCACAAGATCCCACATTTTCTTTTGTGCTTCCTTTAGAATTCGATCATGAGGAGTGATCTGGCTCTCCGACGTGTGCTGCTGGTGGAAGATAACGAGAGTGACGCTAAGCTCGTGCAAATCTTCTGCCCTCATTTCGTCAGCGCCGGACTCGAACACGCCAAGGATAGCGATGAGGCGTTCGACAAACTTGGACAAGCCGTTCACACCCGGTCATTGCCGAGTCTCATCCTGCTCGATTTGAACATACCGGGTGTCGGCGGCCTGGAAATTCTCAAGTATGTGAAAAGTGAAGAAGGACTTCGCCAGATTCCCATTGTTGTCATCAGCTCGTCGCAGAATCCGAAAGAGATTTTTGAGGTTTATGCGGCGGGGGCATCGGCTTTCGTGCCCAAACGCATGACCCTGATTGAAACGGAGTCGATGTTGCGGGCTCTGGACTCGGTCTGGAGCATGCACATTGCTTACGCCCCGGCAACCGAGTATCGTTCGGAGTTCGAGCTCGAGCGCTGGCAAAGGAACCAAAGCTACGACGATCGGCGACGATAGTCCCGGATCTAGGAAATCTTAGCCGAGTTTAATCGAAAGTACTCTTGTCACTCTCAAGCGGAAAGCTTAGACTGCGAAAAGTGCTGCGAGCCCGCTGATCGGGCCTGGTGAGTTAACCCCTGGTCATATCGGAGGGAGGGCTCGTGGCACTTGAAGTGTAGTCGTACTAATCGAATATTTCTCGCCGTTATCGTAGTACTCATGGCAACCCTGGGATTGATCGAGTACGAGGATGCGTCGGATGAGGTGCGAGCCGTGTACGACGACATTCGGGCCACGCGCCAGACCGACTATATCAACAACTTCTGGAAGGCACTCGCGCACGACCCTGTGACACTGCGGCGCACCTGGGAATCCGTGAAGCAGGTAATGGCGCCGGGATCGCTAGACGCGCTGACGAAGGAGTTAATCTACCTCGCTGTGAGCACATCGAGCGGTTGCGGGTACTGCATTGCGTCGCACACGGCAGCAGCTCGGAAGGCCGGGATGACAGATGAGCAGTTGAAGGAGACGCTCGCTGTGGTGGGGTTGGCGAATCAGACCAATCGGCTTGCGTGGGGATGGCAAGTCGAGATTGACGATCGCTTCCGCAACCTGCCGTCGTCCGAATCCGTCACGAAGTAGATTCTGATGAATGACGTGATGATAACCAGACGCTTCGCGCTTCCTTTAACCGCTACCGCGCTCCTGAGTACTAATGCTCTTGCGCTCGACAACTCGAAGTTCCAGCCTGGACCGGCAACGTCGTTCCCGAACAAGCAGACCAATGACGGCGTCACGGTAGGGGTGCAAGCCTACGACAACGAAGATCTGACGAAGAGCGCCTTCGGCAAGGTGAATCCGAATGAGCACGGGGTGTTGCCTGTGCTGGTCGTGATGCAAAACGACTCGAAGAAGGCGATTAAGTTGGAACAAGTTCGCGCTGAGTATATCGATTACGACCGGCGGCGAGTCGAGTCGACACCGGCGCGGGATTTGCCGTATTTGGAGGGTCCGCAGCGGCCGAATTTCAAAGGAACTCCATTACCAGGGATGGGACGAAAGAAGAAGAGTCCGTTTTTGGCGTGGGAATTCGGCGGAAGAGAATTCACGGCCAAGATGTTGCCGCCAGGAGAGGCGGCGTTTGGATTTTTCTATTTCCAGACGCGACATAGGCCCGGATCGAAGCTCTATCTCACAGGTCTGCAGGAGGCGGCAACCGGTGCAGACATGTTCTATTTCGATATCCCGCTTTCAAAGTGAATACATAAGGCGCGAGCTCATAGGAGATCGCGCCTTTTTTAGCTAACTCTTAGGTGCAGCCGCGGGTTGCCTGGTGCTGTTGGAGGGTGCCTTCCTGGTTGGAGTTGAAGGCGCTGGGGTCCCTGCAGGCTTCGGCGTGGATGTCGGCTTAGCCGGAGTCGCTCCTGGTGCGGGAACTTTTTGGAACGTGATCCTCAGGATCCGGACCGGTGTAATCGGTTTTTCACCATTCTTTGGCACTCCTGCAATTTTCGTGACTAGTTCCTGATTTTGCACGACCTGACCGAAGATGGTGTGTCTGCCATCGAGATGCGGTGTCGGAACCTCGGTGATAAAGAATTGAGAGCTCCCGGTGCCCGGCTGTCCTGTGTTCGCCATCGCGAGTCTTCCGGGCTGGTTAAAGGACAATGACGGGCTCAATTCATCGGGAATCGGATCACTTCCGCCCATTCCAGTGCCCGTCGGATCGCCGCCCTGGATCATGAATCCGGGAATGACGCGGTGGAAAATCGTTCCGGAGTAAAGAGGGCGAGTCACTCTTTGGCCGGTCTTCGGGTCAGTCCAGGGTTTCTTGCCTGTCGCCAGATCCTGGAAATTCTTGACCGTAATGGGCGACTCTTTCTCGAAAAGCTTTGCTTTGATGGTCCCCATTGAGGTCACGATGTTGGCGTAGAGACCTGGCTCCAAGGGATGTGCAGTGGGGGCAGGGGCCTTCTTAACAGCGGTGGTTCCGGACTTGGCCAGCGCGGGCTTCCCTGCGTCCTGAGCAAACGTGGATGCCAGCAGGAATGCAAGCGGCATCAGCCGCAATGCGCGATCAGTTGTCATACACCGTCAGCTTAGCTTGGAACGGCAGCATTGTTGGCCGCCCCAAATCGTTTGCGGGAATTTCACGTTCACGTCACGCGATGTTCACGTTGATGGCGTATCAAGGTGGATACAGAAATGCCAATTGCGCCTCGCGACGTCTCCACGGGCCGAAGCGTTGACTCCCTGCTGTCCTTACTTCCACACCAAGGCTTGTTAAAGCCGGTCGGCGCGGCGATCGGGCGTGTGCTCTCGATCGATCGCCTGGTCGACACGTATGAGCAGGCGAACCTGGAGCATCCTTCCTTTCCGGATTTTTTCGAACGGTTCCTGGGCTTGCTCGGTGTGTCCATACGGGTTTCTGAGCAGGATCTCGAGAACATTCCGGCGGACGGACCAGTGGTCGTGGTGGCGAACCATCCGTTTGGATTCGTAGAAGGTTGCATTCTGGGAACGATCCTGCCGCGTCGCCGTCCCGATGCACGGTTGCTGGCGAACTTCATGCTGGAAACTTACTTTCCCGAAGTCTCCAGCCAATGGGTGTTCTCGGTCAATCCGTTTGGGACGGAGGATGCAAAGAAGCAGAATCTGACGGGGATCCGGAGTGCTTTGCAGCATGTCAAGAAGGGTGGCTTGCTGGCCGTCTTTCCGGCCGGCGAAGTGGCTCATGTGGACCTGCGGCGCCGTGCGATCACCGATCCACCGTGGAGCCCCACAATCAGCCGGTTCATTCGTAATGGAAAAGCGCCAGTCGTACCGATCTACTTCGACGGAAACAACAGCGCGATCTTCCAACTGCTTGGACTATTACATCCGCGGCTTCGAACGATGATGCTGCCGAACGAATTATTCCGGCAACAGCATCGTGAAGTCGAGATGCGAATCGGCACGGCGATTCCCTTCAGCCGCCTCGAGGAGTTCACTGAGGACGACGAAATGATGCGGTTCCTGCGGCGAAGGACTTACCTGTTGCGGCACCGGAGAAGATCCGTAGACTGGCCCAAGTTTGCGTTCCCTTCCCTTCCCTTCAAGCACCAACAAGAGCCGATTGTGGATGCAGTCGATCCGAATGCGATTGCGAGCGAGATCGCTGCACTGCCGGCGGATCGCTGCCTCGCGGAAGTCGGAGACCATGCCGTTTACTACGGATATCAAAACGAGATTCCCAACACGCTGCGGGAAATCGGGCGCCTGCGAGAGATTACATTTCGAGCGACTGGAGAGGGTACTGGCCGATCCCTCGATCTCGACGCATTCGACGCGTACTACATCCAGTTGTTCATCTGGGATCGAAAGCAGCGGGAGATTGTTGGCGCTTACCGGCTTGGGCCAACGGACACGATTGTTGGAAGGCACGGGAAGAAGGGTCTCTACACGAGCACGTTATTTCACTACGGTCCGCAGTTCCTCGAACGAATCAACCCTGCACTCGAACTTGGGCGATCGTTTGTGAGAACGGAGCATCAGAGAAGCTACTCTCCGCTGCTGCTGTTGTGGAAAGGCATCGGGGCGTACATCGTGGCAAACCCGCGGTACCGGGTGCTGTTTGGACCCGTCAGTATCAGCAACGACTATTGCCCGATCTCGCGGCAACTGATGGTGAATTACTTCGGTCAATTGATCCGGTCAGAACAGTTGACTCATTTTGTGAAGGCTCGGAGTCCATTCCGGCAGCCCCCGATGTTGCTGCAGCCGGAAGATGACACCCCGGATGTACGTGTGTGGGATATCGAGGACCTTTCTGCGGCGATTGCGGATATTGAGACGGATCAGAAGGGCCTGCCGGTGTTGTTGCGGCAGTATCTAAAGCTCGGCGGGCGCCTGCTCGCGTTCAACGTCGACCATCAGTTCGCCAAGTGCCTGGATGGACTGATCATGTGCGACTTGAAGACGACGGATCCACGCATGCTCATGCGCTACATGGGTAAAGAAGGTGCCGCGCGGTTCCAGCAATTCCATGAACTCGCTGCAGTACCGGCGTCGGATTAGATTCGGTTGATCAAGCTTGCCACATAGGCCGCACCGAATCCGTTGTCGATGTTCACGACGGTAACGTTGCTTGCGCACGAATTCAGCATTCCCAGCAACGCGGCGAGTCCGTTAAAGCTGGCGCCGTAGCCGACCGATGTGGGCACGGCGATCACGGGAGCGGACACCAGGCCTCCCACCACACTTGGCAGGGCTCCTTCCATGCCGGCGCAACAGATGACAACTCGAGCCTTTGCGAGACGCTCTCGATTGCTCAGCGTCCGATGGATACCGGCGACGCCGATATCCGCTATGGCGTCGACCTCGTTTCCCATCATCTCGGCGGTGATGCGTGCTTCTTCGGCGACCGGAAGGTCGCTAGTGCCGGCGCACGCCACCGTGATCAGACCTTTTCCCACGATGCTTCGATCGCGCCAAACACGCACGATTCGAGCTAAAGGGAGGTACTCGGCATCGGGAACTGTGGCGGTCAGCAGCGCAGCCGCTTCCGGGGCGATCCGCGTCACCAGCATGTTCCTGGACCGCTTGAGAATGGTCTCGGCGATCGCCACGATCTGTTCGGGCGTTTTGCCCTGACCGAAGACGACTTCCGGCATGCCATGCCGGAGAGCGCGGTGATGGTCCACCTTTGCGAAGCCTAAGTCCTCGAACGGCATGTGCTTCATGCGTTCGAGCGCGGTTTCAATGTCGGTGCCACCGGCGCGTACGTCTTCGAAAAGCCTTCTGAGTGCGAGTTGATCCATGTCAGCTAAAAATCGAGACGGTCCCCGTGTTTGAGACCGAGTCGCGCGATGGAGCCGCCCGCCAGCTCCAAAACGTAGGTGGCCGGCTGATGACCTCCAAAGGTCGGACATCTTTCCTGCGCCTCTGGTCCCTGTATGGGGCAAGGAGGAGCATAGGGCACCATCTCCACAATGCGCTTGTTCTGATCCATCCAAATGATATCGAGCGGAATCTTTACCTGATGCATCCAGTATGGGTAGAGGCCCGGGCTGCCGTGAATGAACAGCATTCCGCGATCGTTGGGTAGCTTATCGCGGAACATCATGCCTCGCATCATGTCCTCTTTGCGCATCATGGTCTCGATGCGAATCGTGGTGCCGTTCGGGAGCTTGAGAGGCGTGGTTTGGAACTCGTCCATTGCTTGTTCGGGACGCTGGCAACCGGCGAGAAGACACACGAGCAGAAGGACGGCTGGTTGTGAACTGCGCATGAAATAATAGTGTTAGCTCCAGTATCACTCTGACCTCCTGATGGCACAAGGTTTTCTGTCCAAGGTGCGGCTGACGCTCGAAATGATCAAGTTCGAGCACTCGGTATTTGCGCTGCCGTTTGCTTTGACGGGCGCTCTGCTGGCGCTGCGGGAAGACGGCTTTCGGACACAACATATCGGCTGGAAGCTTGTTTGGATCGTGGTGGCGATGGTGTCAGCCAGGTCCGCGGCGATGGCGTTCAACCGGATATTAGATGCCGAGATTGATGGTCAGAATCCTCGGACGCGCATGCGGCACATCCCGGCGGGATTGCTGGGTCGAGCGTTTGCCTGGCGATTCACGATCGTGGCGAGCATAATCTTTATAGCTGCCGCGGGCATGCTCAATCCGCTTTGCCTCCTGTTGTCGCCGGTCGCGCTCGGAGTGGTGCTGGCTTACTCGTACACCAAGCGCTTTACATCGCTTTCGCACCTCGTGCTGGGGTTCGCGCTGGGCATTGCGCCGGCGGCTGCCTGGATCGCGATTCGAGGATCGTTGGATGC
>DASQVJ010000405.1:0-5120 GCA_035640835.1 Bryobacteraceae bacterium | reverse complement strand
TCAACGCCTGGAGAGACGGTCCGCGTTCCACCGGCTTCGGCGAGAGCAGATTGCGAACTCTTGACTCCACGCTGCCGGCCGCAAACTGGAACGCCAGATTCTGCGACGGCGTTACCGTGCGCGCCATCCTAACCATGAGCTCGGCCAGTCGAAGCCGATCTTGTCGTGATGGAGCAGCCTGATCGTCGGCAGCAGTTTCTTGCGCTCGGGCCAGTCGAGTTTGTAGCTCACTTGCTACCCAGGGGATGTGAAACACACACCCGAGCGCGGCGATCACCCTGCGCAAAGGATCTCGTCGTTGGACGTGAGCCCTCTCGTGGTTCACGATCAGCCGCAGATCGGCTTCGCACGAGCCTTCAACGAGGGTGCGAGTCACATAGATTCTCGGTTTGAGCAGCCCAAGCACGAACGCTTTCGGATCGGAGCCGCTCGTCACCACAACTTCCGATCCAAGTCCTTGTTCCACCCGCAGCGATCTCCGCAACTTACGAAGCTCGAACATCGCCGTGAGCAGTCGCGTCGCGACGGTAACCACTCTCCAGCTCGCGACCAGTGACAACCCAACGAGAAAGATCGATGGACGATTCGCGATCGAATGCGGCGCCTGGCAAAACGGTTGTGGCCCGTCGAGCAACACGTCCAGACCGGACGCGATCGACGAGGAAAAGGCCACAAAACCAGGTGCGATCGCGAGTGCAAACACAACACGGCTTTGTGCGGCCGGCGTTAAACGATCGAGCCTACCCTCGGCCGCCCGGAGCAAGAGCCAAATCAGTACGGACGTAAGAAACGACAGACTTGCGTAACCGCCAAAGTACACGAGGCCAACCAGCACGTGCTCCACTACTTCCACTCCTTACGCTTGCTCGCGATCAGCCTCTCCAACTCGTCGAGAGCGTTCCGATCGGCTTCCGTCACTACATCAATGAATGACGCGAGCAGGCCTGTGCTTGCGAGCTTCTTCGATCCGCCCGCCGCCGCAAGAATCTGGCGAGCCACGAATTCTTCCCTCTCGCACGCGGCCTGATACCGGTATGCGTGGGAGATCTTCGTGCGCGTCACCAGCTGCTTGCGATAGAGCCTCTCCAACGCAGAACCCACGGTGTTGAGGGAAATGCCCCTCGGAGCACCTACAGCCCGATGTGCCTCCTGCACATCCAACTCGCCGCGCTGCCAAAGCAGTTCGAGGACAGCGCGCTCGAGATCTCCGAGTTCCGGGAGCGGGTTCGGTTGCCGAGGCGGCATACTCACACCGTATGGCATAACGATTCCGATTGTCAATCGGAGTTTACGTTTGGACCTTCGTATTGGAAGAAGGCGGATGCGGGACCTTCGCGATCACATTTCCGTACCAAATTTTCGGGAAAGTACGGAGTTAAGCCGTGAAAATAACGTAATATCCGCCAAATCAAAAGCGTCTATTGTTCCGGTTACTCTATCGAGGCTTCACATGTCGTCGCTTCCCTACATCCGCAATCGCCTCTTGGCCGCTCTTCCCCAGCCCGACTACCAGCGATTGTCACCTCATCTCGAACCCGTCACACTGACCACCAAGCAATTGATCGGCATCGAGTATGAACCGATCGAGCACGCGTATTTTCCGCTCGACTGCATGATCTCGATGCTTGCACGGACCGGTGAGGACACATTCGTCGAAGTCGCTACGGTTGGACGAGACGGCATGTTCGGCATACCTCTACTGCTCGGCACAGACTCCCTGCCGTTTCGCGCCTTCATGCAGATACCCGGCCAAGCCCTGCGCTTGCGCGCTGACGTTTTCCGGGATGAGATCCGGCGCGGTGGTCCACTCGTTTCCATCCTGAATCGTTATGTTCAGATGCTCTCAGTGCAGATGGGACAAGGCGGTGCCTGCAACGGTTATCACACGGCGGAACAGCGGTGCGCTCGCTGGCTTCTAATGACACGCGATCGCATTGATGGCAACCGCTTCGCATTCACCCATGAGTTCCTGTGCCAGATGCTCGGCGTCAGGCGAGCCACAGTTAGTGAGATCGCTGCTCGCTTCCAAAGCGCCGGACTCATCCACTACTCTCGGGGCAAGATCACCATCGATGATCCGGAAGGGCTCGAGCGCAATTCCTGCCAGTGCTATCGCATCATCAAGGCCTCCTACGATGAGCCCCTTATACCCTCCGAGCGCGGCGAGGCATCCGTGAGCGTCTACACCGACTGATGACCACCATCAACCAGGAACAATTCGAGGCTCTGTGCGACGAGGTTTGGGAGCACGCGCCAGAGATCTTGCACAACGTCAAAGACGAGACCGAGGCAACCGAACGTCTTCTCAGAGCCGTGTTCGTTCGAGTCTGTGAGCACCTCGGGTTGAGCCCCGAAGAGGAGGAGCGTGCGTTGGATGAGAACGCCGCCTTCCGGCTGATGCAAACGCTTGAAGAACACATGCAACCCGAGTTCTCCTATAGCAGCATCCTCGACGACCGAATCCTGATGCGCATTCATGAAAGGCACGAGATCAGGTAGGTACGGAGCCCGAACGCCTGTTTAGAACCGGAAACGAAGTTAATTGATCGGCGTCACCTACGTGGGAGGTGCTCATGCTCGAACTCGCGATTACAGCACTCGTGATTTCATTAATTGCCGGCGCGCTCGGATTTACCAAGGTGGCCGCCGGCGCCGCCGCTATTGCCAAGATCATCTTCGGCATCTTCCTCGTGATTGCACTCATTCTCTTTGCCTTAATTGCTATGGGTATCTCACTCATTACGTAGTAGTCACGGTGACGACCTGAGCTTTCATCGCCGGAACACCGCACAAGCAACCTTCGGCCGGTTTTACCCAATCGTTCGAGCAGGTTCAACAGCAGCAGGTTTTGCCTCGCAGTGCATCCACGCCTTCTTTGCAGATGATGGGAAGCATCGCGAGGGCGGCCACGGGGTCGGCCCACCACAACCCCCAAAGTGCGTTCAGCAGCAGTCCCCCAAGCAGGATTGCCGAGAGGTACATGCAAAGCTGCGTCTGGCGCGCGTCTGCCGCCAAGGCCGCGCTCTGGATGCTGCTCGCGACCTTCCGTTTGGCACTTGCGAGCAGGGGCATCACCACCAGCGATGCCCCTGCGAGCGCGATTCCGACAGGGCTCTCGTCCGGAGCCTCGCCCAGCACCAGCGAACGAATAGAGTCGTACGCAACATAAGCTGCGAGCGCAAGGAAGCTGATACCCACGAAGCGCAAGCTGAGCTTCTCGGCACGCTCCCTCTCCGCTCCCGTGTCCAAGCTGAGTCGCCACAGCAAGGCAATTCCTGAGCTGACTTCGATCACACTGTCGAATCCGAAGCCGACTAGAGCGATACTGCCGGCCAGAAGTCCTGAGGCGATCGCGATCAGCGCTTCGAGGCTGTTCCAGGCGATGGTGAAGTACTCGAGTCTCTTTCCTTGGCGAACGGCGGCCGTGCGAACGTCACGCTTCGAATCAATGAAGCATCGGTCGCGGTGGGTCGCCAACTTTGGGGCTCGAACCTCCCCGAGTCCCAGCATAACGTCTGGAGGTCCGGTGTATGTTGAGGAGAGCCTCCCAACATGATCACCCGGCGCGAACTGCTCGCTTGTCCTGGTATGGCCTTAGCGGCCGCTGCGGCCACTCCTGAATTTCAGTTCGTTCACTTGACAGACCTGCACATTCAGCCGGAGCTCAAGGCCACGGAGAATTGCGTGCGGTGCATCGAAACGATCAACGAGATCCCAGCCGACTTTTCCATCGCAGGCGGCGACCTCGTATTCGATGCAAACCTCGTCAGCCGCCAGCGCGCCGGCCTTTTGTTCGACCTGTACGAGAAAACCACGGCGCGCCTCAAACGCCCTCTGCGACACGTAATCGGCAATCACGACCTGTTCGGTATCGGCGAACGAGGTAAAGCAGAACCCGCAAACCTCACGGGCTCGAAGAAGAGCTGGGAAACCTCGTTCGGCAAGCGGTATCGGTCGTTCGATCACAAGGGTTGGCACTTCGTCCTGCTCGACACCATTGACGTGCTGCCCGATGGCGGCTATCGCTGTTTTGTCGACGCCGAGCAAATGCACTGGCTCGAGAACGACCTCAAATCGATGCCGAAGGGAGCACCGCTCCTGGTGGTTACGCATGCTCCGTTGGTGACAGGCTTCCTGCAGTACAGCGATCTTGGCCACATCGCACCTCACGACGCACTCGTCGTCACGAACAGCAAGGATGTTTGCGACCTGCTGTTCCAATACAACCTGAAGGCTGTGCTTCAAGGGCATACGCATGTCTGCGAAAACGTCCAATTCCGAGGCTGCCAGTTCATCACCACCGGCGCAGTTTGCGGCAATTGGTGGAAGGGTCCCCGTTTCGGCTCGCCCGAGGGTTTCGGAGTCGTGAAGCTTCGCGGGGATGTCGTCGAGTATCGATACCAGGCCTATGCAAAGGCCTAGCAGTTGAGAAAGCCTGTTCCTTGCCTGCGTGATAGGATCGGGGCTAACGTGATTCGACGAGCTTTCCTTTGTTTGGCACTGGTTCCGGTGCTTGTTAGCGCGCAGAACAAGATTTCGAAAGAGCGGCTGCAGCGTGTTGATTCTTTCCTCGAGCGTTATGTTCAGGAGAACCGTATTCCAGGGGCTGTCGCGCTTGTGCTTCAGAACGGACAGCCGGTTTATGAGAAGGCGTTCGGGTGGGCGGACAAAGAAGCCGGTCGCCGAATGACCACGAACACGATCTTCCGGATCGCGTCCCAGACGAAGGCCATCACGAGTACCGCGGTGCTCATGCTCGTTGAGGAAGGGAAGATCGGGCTCAAGCAGCCGGTCGGCGACTTCATTCCTACGTTCAAGAAGACGAGCGTTGCGGAAGCGGATGGACGGACTGTCCCGGCGAAACGTGTCATCACGATTCATGACCTGCTGACTCACACGGCAGGAATCTCATACGGCAATGATGGGCATGTCGCGGCAGCGTATCGAGAAAAAGCTCTGGGACCGGCGGCTGGTAATGGCTGGTACACCGCGGATAAGGATGAGCCGATCTGCATGACCATGGAGCGGCTCGGGACACTACCCTTTGTTGCGCAGCCTGGTGAGAAGTTCGTGTATGGATACAACACGGACATTCTCGGCTGTGTGGTGGAGAAGGCGTC
>DASQVJ010000404.1:0-3143 GCA_035640835.1 Bryobacteraceae bacterium | reverse complement strand
CCCTCGAAGCAGGTTCAACGGGGACGAAGCACTGTCTCGAGGTCGCTCGCCGCCATCGGGCGGTTTTCCTGTTGACGAGCACTTCCGAGTGTTACGGCGATCCGCTCGAGCATCCGCAATCGGAGGACTACTGGGGCAACGTGAATCCCGTCGGTCCCCGTTCCTGCTATGACGAGAGCAAGCGCTACGCCGAGGCTCTCACCATGGCCTATCATCGGACCCACGGTCTCCAGACGCGCATTGCGAGAATCTTCAACACCTACGGTCCGCGCATGCAACTGCAGGACGGTCGTGTGGTCCCCGAGTTCATTTACCAGGCGCTGAACGGGGAAGCTCTCTCCGTGTACGGCGATGGCACGCAGACACGCAGCTTCTGTTACGTCTCTGACCTGGTGCGCGGCCTCGTTCTGCTTTCGCGATCGAACGAAGTGTATCCCGTGAACCTCGGCAACCCTCAGGAGATGACGATCCTCGAGTTCGCCGAGATCATCCAGCGAATTGTCGGCGGCACCAGCCCGATCGAGTTTCATCCGCTTCCGGTCGACGATCCGAAGCGTCGACGCCCGGACATCACACGAGCCCGCAACTTGCTTCAGTGGGAGCCGCGAGTTCCCTTGGAGCAGGGCCTCGCCGAGACGATTGAGTACTTTCGTTCGCGTGTGCCTGTTACGGCTGCTCGGACCGCACCCACACTTTAGACGCGGCCGCACGTCCTAGCGGAATGTGCCGGCCGTCGATCCGAAGCGTGTAAGTGTCATCGTAGTTGCGGGAGACCATCTCGAGTTCGGTGCCGGGTCTCAGCCCCAGCTCATCGAAGTACTCGAGCAGTTTTCGATCGCGCTCAAATACACACACGACCTGCGCCCGCGTCAGCGGCAACTCGTCCAGTGGGATCAAGCCCCGTTGACGCCGGTCTTCAGACGTGTCGAACCCAACGCGATTCCCATGTGGGCAGGCTTCCCCAGTCCCGAGCTTCTCCTGCAGACGGCGCTCAAACTCCTCCGACACCGCATGCTCCAACTGCTCCGCTTCGTCATGGACTTTGTACCACTCCATGCCGAAGATCTCGGCGAGCATCCGTTCAATCAGGTGGTGCCTGTTCAGAACTCGATTCGCGATCTCCCGGCCTTCGGACGTCAACCGTAACTGGCCTTCAGATCCCGACTCTTCACTAACGTCGATGAGCCCATCGCGGCGCAAGCGGCGAATGGCCATAGTCACAGCGGGAGGAGAGACATTCAACCAGCGGGCCAAAGTTGCGGCGATTACCGTTTCGCCTTCCGCCTCAGCCTCCGCAATGGCCTTCAGGTAATTCTCCTTGGAGATCGTAAGCTTCAAGGCTACCCGAATTGTAACAACCTGCTGGAGTTGCTATCCTCGCCTCTATGTTTCTGCGGTTGACCTGCCTTTCTTTGCTGGCGATTCTTCTCTCGCTCGCTCCATTCTGCGCTGCTGAGGAGAAAGTAGACCTGTTGACCATCCACCGAATCAAAGCCGAGGCACTCGAGAACTCAAAGGTCATGGACGTGGCCTTCTATCTGTCTGATGTCCACGGTCCTCGCATGACCAACACGCCTCAGCTGCGGCAAGCGGCTGAATGGGCCACGAAATGGCTGCAGGAACAGGGTGTCTCGAATGTGAAGCTCGAGAAGTGGGGACCCTACGGCCGCGGTTGGATGTTCACTCGTTACCGGGGCGAGATGCTCGAGCCTCGCTACTCGCCGCTCATCGGCTTTCCTCTGGCCTGGAGTGCCAGCACCAAAGGCCCCATCTCCGGTGAGCCGATGATGGCGGTGATCCGCTCAGAAGCCGACATGGAGAAACATAAGGGCAAGCTCAGAGGCAGGATCGTGATGACGAGCCCGATCCGTCAAGTGGCGCCTCAATCGACCGCGCCGGCTCAGCGCTACACAGATGCTCAACTTCTGCAGCTCGGCAATCCGCCGGAAGGCCCCTCGGGTACTCCGGACCCGGCAATGCTCGCGCGAATTGCGCCGTTCACCGCGATGGCGGACTACACAAAGTTCCGAAACAAGCTGCGCCAGTTTCTGGTGGATGAAGGGGTCGCGTTAGCCATCGAGTCAGGCCGAGGCGAAGCCGGAACTGTCTTTGGCCAAAGCGCCAGCACCCGCGAGAAGAAGGATTCGATTGCTGTTCCTACCGCCGTACTTGCCGTTGAGCACTACAACCGCATCGCACGCCTGGTGGAAAAGAAGATCCCCGTGAAAGTTGAGTTCGACCTGCAGTCGCAAGTTTTCGAGGATTCCTTGGACGGTATCAACATCGTCGGCGAGATACCGGGCGGCAAAAAGAAGGACGAGGTCGTGATCATCGGTGCACACTTCGACTCGTGGCACGGGGGCACCGGCGCCACCGATAACGCCGCCGGCTGCTCGGTAATGATGGAAGCCATGCGGATCCTGAAGACTCTGGATCTCAAGATGGACCGCACGGTTCGCATCGCGCTATGGACGGGCGAGGAGAACGGCCTGCTCGGCTCAAAAGCATACGTGAAGGAGCATTTTGCGGATCCCGAAACGATGAACGTGACCGCCGAGCACGGCAAGGTCGCTGCTTACTTCAACGTCGATAACGGGACCGGCAAGATCCGCGGCGTCTACCTTCAAGGCAATGACATGGTGCGGCCGATCTTCGATGCCTGGCTGGCTCCCTTCAAGGATTACGGTGCAACCACAACCACGATCCGAAACACCGGCGGTACCGACCATTTGTCCTTCAACGCAATCGGCATCCCTGGCTTCCAGTTCGTGCAGGACGGCATCGAGTACTCCTCGCGCACGCACCACTCCAACATGGATACCTACGATCATCTGGTGAAGGCAGATTTGGCCCAGGCCGCAGCCGTGGTTGCCAGCTTCGCCTACCATGCCGCGAATCGCGAGGAGATGCTGCCGCGAGTCCCACTACCCAAGCCGAAACCGGTCAAGAAAGAGGACGAAGACAAAGAAGGCGAAAATAAACGACCGTCAGGCACCCAGTAGGATTCTGACTCCTGACTTCCTCGACTCCTGACTCCCATATCCCGCAGGGATATCAAGCGCGGAGCGCTTGCCCAGCTACCGCAGCACCACCTTCTGGAGTCCCGTGTTCCCCGCGCCGTCGTAGACGCGGAACACGACGAC
>DASQVJ010000403.1:0-6478 GCA_035640835.1 Bryobacteraceae bacterium | reverse complement strand
ACCGTCTGAACCATTGCCTGTTCGACAACCGGCAGATAAATCGTGAAGGTCGACCCTTCGCCGAGTGAGCTCTCGACACCGATGTGCCCGCCGCCCTGCTTGACGATGCCGTAAACGATCGAGAGTCCCAGGCCCGTACCTTTGCCTTTCTCCTTGGTGGTGAAGAATGGCTCGAAGATGTGGCTCATGGTCTCATCCGACATGCCGACGCCGGTGTCGGACACCGTGAGCATCACGTAGCGGCCGGGCGTAAGGTCAGGGAATTGGACCAGTGGACTCTCGCCGACCGTGACATCGCGGGTTTCGAGCGAAAGTCGTCCACCCTGCGGCATTGCGTCACGGGCGTTGATCGCCAGGTTCATCACGACTTGCGCAATCTGGCCAGGGTCCGCGTTCACAACACCGATATTGGAATCAAGCGTGACCGCCAGTTGCACGTCTTCACCGACGAGCCGTCCGAGCATCGTCTCGATTTCCCGTACCGATTGATTGAGGTTGACCGGCACCTGCTGGACAACCTGGCGACGGCTGAAGGTCAACAATTGAGATGTCAGCGCCGTTGCTCTTTCGGCAGCAAGCTGGATCTGTTCGGCGTGGCTGCGCTGATCCTCTTCGATCGTGTCGTCGTACATCAGCAGGTTGCTGTAGCCGGCAATAACCGTCAGCAGGTTGTTGAAATCGTGTGCAACGCCTCCTGCGAGACGTCCGACCGCTTCCATCTTCTGAGCCTCGCGAAGCTGGCGCTCCTTCTCCCAAAGGACCTCTTCGGCGCGCTTGCGCTCGGTTATGTCGCGGCAAACGATGACGCCGCCGCCCTGTTGACCGTTCTGATCGCGCAGTGGACGGCCGCTCACGTTGATCCAGAAGACTTCACCGGTAGCGAGCTTGCGCACCATCAGCTCGAGGTCGTCGAAAACTTCTCCCCGAATCGCGCGCGTGATCGGCAGTCGATCCAGACCGACCAGGCTCAAGCCGGTGGGCTCGAAGAACAGGAACTGGCGCGCCCAGTCGTAAACGCCGCTGCTGCGGCTATGGAAGGAGAAGAGCTTTTCGGCGGCCGGGTTGAAGACCAGGAAGCGGTTGTCGCGGTCGGCCACGATCACGGCGTCACCGATGTTGCTGAGAACCGAGCGCAAAATCTCTTCCTTCTCGCGCAGTTCTTTCTGTGCAGCCTGGCGGGCTTGAATATCGACTTGGAGAAGGCGCTGGGTTTCGAGCAGGTCGCGAGTTGCCGACTGTAAGGCGGTCTCGGACCGCCGGGCTGCTTCGAGTTGCTCTTCCACGCGTCTTCGACCTTCCGCAATTTGCAGCTTCTGTGCCGCGTCCTGGAGCGCCCGATTCCGAAGCATCTGCGCCCACCAACCGCAGATCGCCACGTGGCCTATGGCGATGCCGAAATAAAACCAAAGCTTCGTGAAACCGACGGTCGCTTCCTCGAAGAAGAGCGTGTTGACGCCGGTGTTTTGGAGATAGGCAAACAGGAAGCGCTGCGCTAGACCGATTAATGCGCCGGGCCACATACTGGCCCAGTCGCAGTACACGATCATCAAAGTAAACGACGTGAAGAAGAAGAGGTGCATCTCCTGCATGCCGCGCTGCTGGAAGATGTGCAGCGCAACGAAAAGCTGGAGAGCCATGCCGCAAGCACTGCGCGTGAGTGAGCTGCGCGGCGCCAGGATCAGAGGTACATAGAACAGCAGGAGCGCCGCAGCGCTCACGACGAAAGTAGTCCGCCACGTGCCCCAGGTGGTTGCCAACAGCAGCGCGCACACCAGGTGACCCAGCAGGAAGCGCTGCATGAGCCAATTGCCACGTTCGTAGATGCTGCCGAGCACGGCTTCGCGTTGTTCCACCGTGAGCCCGAAATGCGGGTTCAGCGGCGTTTCTCGCGGCAGCTTCGGCAAATAGGACGCTTTCGCCATGTAGTCTGAAGGTGCCATCCCCGAGGTTACTGAGCTCGAGTCTTCACTATAAGTGTTATCGGCATGTTAGAGCAGATCTTCTACGTTGTAACTAGAAGGTTATACCTAGGTCTTGGACCTTGGTTCCATTCCTTGTAAGACTACTTACGCTACAAGGGCTTATTTTCTTACACTTACAGCCGATCGGGCGAAATAAGTACTGGGGTTTTTTCGCGATGTAGAATGGTCGCTTCATGAAATTGCCAAGTTACACCATCACCCAAGGCCGAGATCGTGCGCCCGCACGAGCCATGTTGAAGGCGATTGGCTTTACCGATGAGGATTTACGCAAGCCCATCATCGGCGTCGCCAACACCTGGATAGAAACCATGCCCTGCAACTTCAACCTCCGGGAACTGGCCGTGAGAGTGAAGGACGGAATTCGGAAAGCAGGTGGTACGCCGATGGAGTTTAACACGATCGCGATCAGCGATGGTGTCACGATGGGCACAGAAGGCATGAAAGCCTCACTAATTAGTCGGGATTTAATTGCCGACTCCATCGAACTGGTCGCGCGTGGGCATATGTTCGACGGCGTGATCGCCTTGGTCGCTTGCGATAAGACCATCCCGGCGGCGGCAATGGCCCTGCTCCGTTTGAACGTTCCCGGGCTCGTGCTGTGCGGCGGCTCGATTATGCCGGGTATGTTGCATGGCAAGCCCGTGACTATTCAAGACGTTTTTGAGGCGGTGGGGGCGAACGCGGCGGGCAAGATCTCCGATGAGGAACTGCTGGCGGTTGAGAACGCAGCGTGCCCTGGAGCGGGCGCCTGCGGCGGACAGTTTACGGCGAACACCATGGCCACGGTCATGGAAGTGATTGGATTATCGCCATTTGGAACCGCCTCGGTACCTCAGGTGGATGCCCGGAAGCTCGATGTCGCGGAAGTGTGCGGAGAGTGGATTGTGCGGGCGGTCGAGAAGGAGATTCGACCGAGAGATATTTGCACCCGCAAGGCGTTTGAGAATGCGATCGCCTCCGTTGCCGCGACCGGCGGTTCGACCAACGCTGTCCTGCACCTGCTGGCAATGGCACGGGAAGCCGACGTGCCGCTCGAAATCGATGATTTTCAGCATGTTAGCGAACGGACGCCGCTTCTGGTGGATCTGAAGCCCGCTGGACAGTATGTGGCAGTGGATGTCGATAAAGCCGGTGGCGTTCCGGTGGTGGCGAATCGGCTGGTGCAGGGAGGCTACATTGATGGGAGCGCGCTCACCATTACCGGCCGGACCATTGCTGAGGAGGCTGCCGAGGCTCACGAGACGCCGGGTCAGCCGGTGATCCGAGCTCTGGACAATCCGATCAAGAAGTCGGGCGGGCTGGTGATCTTGCGGGGGTCGCTGGCGCCGGATGGATGTGTGATTAAAACTACGGGAATCGCGAGGAAGGGCCAGCGAGGGCCGGCTAGGGTTTTCGACCACGAGGAAGAAGCGATGCAGGCCGTTCTGGGCGGTCGGATTCAAGCTGGGGATGTGGTGGTGATCCGATACGAGGGGCCGATCGGCGGTCCTGGTATGAGAGAGATGTTGGGCGTCACCGGGGCGATCATGGGCGCCGGGCTGGGGGACAGCGTGGCGTTGCTCACGGATGGACGGTTTAGCGGCGCGACCCGGGGCTTCATGATCGGGCACGTGGCTCCCGAGGCCGCTGTCGGCGGACCGATTGCGGCGGTCCGGGAAGGCGACATCATCTCGATCGACATTGAGAACCGGTCGATTGAGCTCGAGGTTCCGGCCGACGAGGTCGCTGAGAGGCTGAAGAGCTGGAAGCGACCTGAGCCCAAGTATCGGGAAGGGGTATTTGCTAAGTACTGCGCGCTCGTGGGGAGTGCGGCGGAAGGTGCCGTGACATCCAGGCCCGCAGCGCTGCGTGCACGTGCCTAGCGCCCGCTAAGCCCCTCAAAAAAATGGAAAGTGCACCGTCGACCTCTGGTCTGCGGTGCACTTGATCCGAATTTTATTGTTCTTAGGCAGGTTGGGGGACGTGCTGGTCGAGCAGCTTCTGCAGCTCAGACTTTCCAACGGCTCCTACCTGCTGGCCAACCACCTTGCCGTCTTTAAACAGCAATACGGTGGGGATGCCACGAACGTGGTAGCGGGCAGCGGCATGAGGGAAATCATCAATGTTGATTTTGCCCACACGCACCCGATCCTTGTACTCGGTCGCGATCGCATCGATCGTCGGCGACATCTGCCGACAGGGACCACACCACTCAGCCCAAAAATCCACGAGCACCAGCTTCTCTGAGGAAAGTACCTCCTGGTCCCAATCTGCGTCCGTGAATGTCAAAGTATCTGCGCCAGCCATAATCTTTTCTCCGTAATTGTAAAGATGGTAAAGCCTTGCCAAAGGATTCAACCCGTCAGACGCGCATACAAGTCACTATATTGCGCGGCCGAAGCGTCCCAAGAGTAATCCTTCTTCATGCCACGCTGCATCATGGCTGTCCAGTGCTCCCGGTCGCGGTAAGCAGCAAGCGCCTGATGGAGACTGGCAAGCAGGGCTCGACCCGAGTAGTCCCGGAACTTGAACCCCGTTTCCTCATCGATCGTATCATCCAGGCCGCCCACGGCCCGCACGACCGGCACCGTTCCGTAACGAAGGCTGTAGATCTGGTTCAGACCGCATGGCTCGTAGCGGCTCGGCATGAGGAACATATCGGAGCCGGCCTCGATCATGTGAGCCAGGCGCTCGTCGTAAACCGTACGCACCCCGATCCGATCAGGGCGGGCGGCGGCCATGGCCCGGAATAGGTTCTCGTAACGCTCGTCGCCGCTGCCGAGCACGACGAAGTAGATGTCCTCATGGACAAATTCCCAAGCTACTTGCGCAATGAGGTCGAAGCCTTTCTGGTCGGCAAATCGGGAGACGATCCCGATCACTGGGCGTTCAACGTGCTCCATCGAAAGGTGGAACTCGCGCAGCAGCGCCTCTTTGCAAACGCGCTTCCCGGAAAGATCATCGTAGTCATAACGCTCGGGAATCTGTCGATCTGTGGCGGGGCTCCAAACGGAGTAGTCGACGCCGTTCAGAATGCCGTGAAGGTCGGTCGAGCGGGCTCGCAACAATCCGTCGAGGCCGAAGCCGAATTCAGGTGTTTGGATCTCCTTGGCGTAGTTCGGACTGACGGTGCCGAGCGCATGCGCGGACAATATGCCCCCCTTCAGCAAGTTCACCGCGCCAAAATGCTCGAGGAGATCGGGCCGGTAGTAGGTGTCGTCGAGACCCATCTCGGCGAGATGCCCTCGAGTAAACAGACCCTGGTAGCCGAGGTTATGGATTGTGAACAGGACCTTCATGCCCGCAAACGTCGGGTCGCCTGCGAAGTGCATTCGAGTCAGAAACGCCAGCATGCCGGTCTGCCAGTCGTGCGTGTGGATGATGTCAGGCCGGAACAGGTGACGGATGACCGCGAGAGCGGAGTGGTTCAGAAGCCCGAACCGAAGCGCGTTGTCGCCGTAGTCACCCGAACGGTCTCCGTAGATTCCGGGGCGATCGTAAAGCGGCGGGTTATCGATCAAGTAGTAGTGGACGCCCTCGAGCGTGGCGCGACGGACATCGATACTGACGGTCCGGCGTCCCATGGGAACGGGATAGCTCTTAAGAAGCTGATCGGCTGTGGCAGTGTAGGGCTTTGCGCTCGTATAGAGCGGGAGCACGACGCCCACGTCATGTCCACGACGATGCAGAGCTTTCGGCAGAGAACCTAACACGTCCGCGAGCCCCCCTGTTTTGGAGAACGGAGTGGCCTCGGACGCGACCATCAAGATTTTCGGGAGAGGATCAGGCAAGCTTAGTAGATTGTCTCAACTAGACGCTTACTCGTCGAGACAGAAATTGCCTGAATTCGTTAAACAAGCCGATCGCGTGTGATCTCAGCGATGTTGCGTGTGCCGATTTGTCGCATCACGAGCTCGAACTCGAGGCGCATCATGTCGATCACTTTTTCGACACCGGGTTGTCCGAAGGCGCTCAGTGCCCAGAGATACGGGCGGCCGATGGCGATGGCCTTCGCGCCGAGTGCGAGCGCTTTGAAGATGTCGGTGCCGCGCCGGAAGCCGCCGTCGATCAGCACAGGAACCTGTCCGGCGCCTTGGAGCACCTCAGGCAGGCACTCGATGGTGCCGCGTCCGCTCTCCTCGGCTCGGCCGCCGTGGTTCGAGACGATGATGCCATCGACACCATACTCGCGGCAGAGCTGAGCATCCTCACGAGTTTCGATTCCTTTGATGAGCAGCTTCATTTTGGTGACGTCGCGGATGCGGCGGATCATCTGCCAGGTGTAATCGGGGCTGTTGGTGGTCAGACCGACTGGATCGAAGCCTGAGAACATCGGCTTACGCTTATAAAATCCGCCCGGAGCGGGATCGTGACAGGTCTCGCACTTGCGTGTATCGATGCGTTTGGAGCGACTGAACGTTTCGATATTGCGGCCCGCAACGGTGTCGATGGTCCAGACGAGAACAGGGCAACCTGCGGCGTCGGCGCGCTCGATCATGCGCTTGCAGACTTCCCAC
>DASQVJ010000402.1:0-3996 GCA_035640835.1 Bryobacteraceae bacterium | reverse complement strand
TCCATCCGCAAGGCGTCGGTATAGGCTTTCACTGCGTGTTTCGAAGCACAGTAGGCGCCCTGCAGCGGAATCGCTCGATCCGATGCGACGCTGCCGACGTTGATGAGGGCGCCGCCGTGCTGTCGAAAACGCTCCACGGCTATACGCGAACCCAGAACGACGCCCCAGTAATTGATCTCGAACAGCTTGCGCTCTTCTTCTACCGGGATCTCCATGATGTCGCCGAAGATCGACACACCCGCATTGTTCACCCAGGTGTCGAACCCACCGAAGCGTTCGAT
The DNA here is from genome assembly GCA_035640835.1 of Bryobacteraceae bacterium. Classification (GTDB taxonomy): domain Bacteria; phylum Acidobacteriota; class Terriglobia; order Bryobacterales; family Bryobacteraceae; genus DASQVJ01. Next base: position 3,715 of record DASQVJ010000402.1, on the reverse strand, counting down.
GGCAGTATCGGCCAACCGGCGAAGGTCACTTTCGGATGTCACGTCCGTGGGCACAGCGGCTGCACGCTCGCCGTCGACGTTGAGTTCCTTTTCCAGTTGCTTCACTGCGTCTTCGTTTCGCGCAGCCACCACCACGCGAGCTCCTTGCCTGCACGCCATTCGAGCAGTAACCAGACCGATACCGCTGGTAGCGCCGGTAATTACAAGCACCTGGTCGCCCAGTGACTTCAGGTTGATATTCATGGTTTCCTTAGTTAGAAGCATCCACTGCATGAACAATCTCTAATGGTCACGGCGACTGGACGGTAAGCTTAATTGATGGCTTACCGTGGGCGCTTTGCTCCCTCGCCAACGGGCCCCCTTCACTTCGGATCGCTTGTAGCAGCCGTAGCGAGCTTCCTTGATGCGAAGGCTCACAACGGCTCGTGGCTGGTGCGCATCGAAGATGTCGACGAACCTCGCTCGAGGCCTGGTGCTGCCGAGGACATCCTGTGTACTCTCGAAAGGTTCGGCCTGCTCTGGGACGGACCGGTCGAATTCCAAAGCAGGCGTAAAGATCGGTATGAGATGGCCCTGGCAAAGCTGCGCGAGCTTGGTGTTGCTTATGGATGCGCCTGCACACGCCGATCAGCCTCGAGCGATACATCCATCTACCCTGGAACCTGTCGCAACGGACTCCCGAGCGGCCAAGCGGCACGGTCCTGGCGCGTGCGCATCAACTCTCAACAGCTCTGTTTCAACGACCGCCTACAAGGGACGTTCTGCCAAAATCTCGAAGCGGAAGTAGGCGACTTCATCATCAAGCGCGCGGATGGATTCCACGCCTACCAACTTGCGGTCGTGGTGGACGACGCAGAACAGCACATCACCGACGTTGTTCGTGGCGCCGACCTACTCGACAACACGCCACGGCAAATCTACCTGCAGCAGCTACTCGGGATGTCGTCCATTCGGTATCTGCACGTCCCCGTCGCAGTGAACGAGGAGGGTCAGAAGCTGAGCAAGCAAACGGGCGCGACAGCAGTGGACATCGCGAGGCCAGGCGAGGCGCTGATTGACGCGCTCGAGTTCCTTGGACAGCAACCTTTGTCTGAGCTTCGAGCCGCGAGCCCTCACACGATCATAGAGTGGGCAGTGGCCAAGTGGCGTCCCGACGCCATCCCGAACCAGCGTTCAAGAGAAATGCAGCTCTAATCAAAGCTCTATTACGAGACGCTCCAGGACGGTACGATCATCCGGACGAGCATCGCGTAAAGCACGGTCTGTGTCGTGGATCTTCTGCACCGCGCTTCGCAGCTTCGGCAGCGTGAAAGCGGAAGCCGTTTGCGACACTTGTTCCGCCCGCGATCGCCACATCTGCGTGCCCAACTTGGTGAAGTGGCTTTGCACGGCGTTGGGGTTCGTTAAACCCGCTTCCTTCGCCGCCAACGCCATTCGAAACTGTGTGCCCAGGAACGTCAGCGCTAACGCCAGGTACTCGCCATCGCGCACCAGCAGATCGAGAGCCTCCAACGCAGCCTCGCGATCCTTGCGGCCGATCGCGTTCACTAACGCGAAGATGCTGGTGGCCCTGGCATCCGGCACCATCGCGACGATGTCATCCTTGGTGACGGCTCGTTCTGTGCCAGTCAGTAGCGAGAGCTTTTCCAGCTCATTCCTGATCCGGAGAGCATCGGAGCCAAGCACTTCGAGAAGCAAATCGATCTCGTCGCGACCAATCTTGAGACCCAACGCTTTTGCGTCCGCAACCACAATCTGCCGAGCTTGCGCCGGCGATAATGCCTCGAACTCAACCACAGCCTTGATCGCGCTGAAATACTTCTGAACCCGCTGCAGCTTTGCCTTGTCCTCGCCTTGGGTGTCGTAACGCGAGCAGTCGAGCACGAGCACCGTTCCCAAAGATGCATCATCGACATAGCTGCGAAGTATGCCGGCATCACCCTTCGCTCCGCCCTCGTCATCGTCTGAGGAAGCTGTGACTCGCCTTGGCAAGGCACCTTCGGCAGAAGAGGCCCAAATGAGTCGATTGCTCGCGAACAGCGACATCGATCTTGCATCGTCCAGGACCGTCGTGAGACTGACTTCATCAAGGTCGTAACGACTGAAGCCGCTCTCGCGGTCCTCCGGCGGTAAGCACCTCTCGATGAGCACTCGCCGGCATCGATCCCTTTGCGACATCTCCGGCCCGAGAAACAGGTAGGCAGGTTCGATTCGGCGGTCCAGTGATCTCAAAAACTCGTCAGGGCTCACAGATTAGAACATCTCCACAACCGCGCTTACCACGCTCCGTGCCACTTGTTGACTCAGTCGATCTAACGCGATGTCGCTTTCTTCGAAGTAAGCGACCTGATCGGCACTGATCTCGTACCGTTCGCGAATATCCATCGATGGCCGCGTAAAGAGCACCTTGCCTGTGGCCCTTTCCACAAGTGTCACCTGAAGAGTCACGTTAATCTGCGCACCCGCAGCTCTCCCTGTTACCTGATCGAACACAGTCGGATACGAGGTATAGTTGACAACCGCGCCTCGCAGCACGGCATCTGCGTCCTCTGCTCTCGGCACTACCTGGTATCGCGTCCTCGTCAGGAACTCCCTGGTGATCGCACCCGGTAATCGATCCGCCAGTTTGTATCGAGTCGTGGCGTTACCGAATGAGGGAACCGCAATCGTGCGAATTGACCTGGGCATCAAATCGGCCTGGCCGCCCACGTGATAGCCGCATCCGAACAAAAAGGCCACGGGCGCTAGCAACAACAGACGGCTCATTACGCAGCCTCCTCAAAGTCGTCATCCGGATCCGGATGCTCTCCCGCAAACAGCAAGGCGTGCTCTACAACCAGTCGGAGGTTGTCCGCCACCGCCCAAATCCAACACGCATTGGCATTATTCCGATCCACTTCCAAAACTCCTACAGATATCCCTGCTTGTCCCGTAGCGCCGACATTCGTAGGAGGCTCAAGGGTTGGCGGATACACGTCAATACCGGCTCTCGACAGTTCGTAAGAGACATGATCGATCTCCGGATGAACACCGAGATTCATCCAGAATGACAGCGAATACCCGTGAAACACGGGCGCTTGTATCAGCCGCAATGACGGCAACGGAGGCTTCCCGAACAGTGTCGCGAGGTGCCGGTCAATTCGGTGTTCCACGTCCTCGAGTTTTGTCGGAGCTTCGGTTCCATAGCGAGGCAACACGGCGAACGCAAGCTGCGCATCGAACACGCGCTTATCGAGAGCCCGGAAATTGAGCAATCCTGCTGTCTGCTGCTGCAGCTCCTTGATGCCTTCGTTACCACGCTCACTCGCGGGCTCGATCACATGAATCACACACTGCTGGATCTCATAGCGCGCCTTCACTGCCGTGATCAGCTTCCACACGATCAGAGCCGCCGGATGCGGAACCACACAGATCTCACTGCGCGAACAGGTCTGACCCGGAATGCCTAGCCTGGCTGCAGGCTCGCCTTCTAAGGCGCCGGTCAAATCGATAATCAGAGGCTTGCGTTCACTCTCTTGCCAGATCTCGAGTGCGCGTTTACTGTTCGCCGGCGGGCCGGCCAGAAACAACGTGTCGACGCTCTCGATTTCCGCCTCCAGCGATCCAAGAATAGTAGCGCTGGCCTCATCATCCTCTGAGCTCGACAGCACCGCGGAGATCCCTTGATCGGTGCCGACCAAGGTCACTCTTGCCGCTGTGCGCTTTTCCAAATGGC
>DASQVJ010000401.1:0-8965 GCA_035640835.1 Bryobacteraceae bacterium | reverse complement strand
TGATGACAGAGTGGCTGACCGCAAACGGCTTTTGTCCCGACATCGTTCCGCGGCGTCCCAAGATGTGGGCTGTTGTGAAGGCGGCGGGCGAAGAAGCTGCGGCGGTACTCGCTCATAAGCGTGTCGGGCGTTGACGATCCGCGTCAGCGCGCAAACTGTGAGACAAGCCCGAGAAGACCCGCCGCCAACACCACCCACAAGACATTCACCTTCAGACGGTACAGGGCGAAGAACGCAGCAAGGCTGAGCACAAGCGCAAACCAGTTTGGCTGACTCCCAAAGCCAGCGTTCCAAATTACCGCCGCGCCAAAGACCAACGCGAGATTCAGCACAACTCCTACAACTGCTGCGGTGATACCGCTGAGCGCTCCACTGAGGCTGCGATTGCCGCGCAAGACCTCGATGTACGGTGCCCCGAGAAAGATGAAGAGGAAGGAAGGCAGGAACGTCGCATAGGTCGTCAAAGCTGCGCCGAGGACAGCACTCTCGAAAGGGCTCATGCCCTGAGGGTGATTCCAGGCTGCCATGAATCCGGCAAATTGCAACACCATAATGAGCGGACCAGGAGTGGTTTCCGCCAACGCGAGTCCATCCACCGCTTGCGTGCTCGTGATCCATCGATAGCCGTTGACCATCGCCTGTGTGACGTATGCCAACACGGCGTATGCGCCGCCGAACGTGACCAGCGCAGCCTTGGTAAAGAACCGATATTCCTCGGCGTGTACACTTGACCAGCCGCGCACGATCACAACCGCAGCGAAAGGCAGCGTCCAGAGCAGGATTCCTGCGACGACGATGAGCAACGCGCGCCGTCGAGACGGGAGTGTATGCGGCAAGGGCGGCGCATCGTCGCGAATAACGAACGCGAGTGCAGGTGCTCCGTCGCCAGCGTGCCCGAGTGGTTTCGGTTCCGGAGCTTTAAAGACATGCGGCCACCACCGCGACCCGATCAGGCCGGTTACGCCTGCGGTCAGGACGATGAGTGGGAACGGAACGGCGAGGAAGTAAATCGCCAGGAATGCGGTCGCGGCAATGATGAAGTGCGCTCGTCGTTTTAGAGCACGACTCCCGATCTTTACGACCGCCTCGGCTACAACGGCCACAACGACGGGTTTGAGTCCGGCGAGCACGGCTACAACAGCCGGCACGTGCCCATATGCTGCGTATACATAAGACAAGCCGAGCAGCAGGAAAGCAGACGGTAGTACGAACAAACCGCCGGCCACGAGTCCGCCCCACGTCCTATGCATCAGCCAGCCAATGTATGTAGCCAGTTGCTGGGCCTCAGGACCGGGGAGCAGCATGCAGTAGTTGAGTGCATGCAGGAAACGGGCTTCCGTTAGCCAGCGCCTCTCCTCGACAAGTTCGCGGTGCATAATGGCGATCTGGCCGGCTGGACCGCCAAAGGAGATGAATCCCAGTTTCAGCCAGAACTTGAACGCCGTCGCGAAACTAACGGTGCGTTCGGCATTCGTTGTCGTGCGCGGTGCCGTGCCTGGAATAGGCTGCCCCTTCTGCCCTCTGTTGGTGAAATCCAATGCTCTCTATTCTTCGGTATCACACCGAACTACGCAAAGATCGCATTATGTACTTCCCCTGCCACATCCGTGAGACGGAAGTCGCGTCCGGCGTAGCGATACGTCAGCCTCTTGTGCTCCAGTCCCATGAGCGCGAGCAGGGTGGCATGCAGGTCGTTTGTATGCATTCGGCCATCGACCGCCTTGACTCCGAGTTCGTCTGTCGCACCGTAGGTGAAGCCTTTCTTCACACCTGCGCCGGTTAAGAACATTGAATATCCGGTGATATTGTGATCCCGCCCGTCGGGTCCTTGCGCCATTGGCAGTCGTCCGAACTCCGAGCCAAACAGGACAAGCGTGTCCTCCAGGAGACCCCGTTGTGCCAAATCAGTTAGGAGCGCGGACGTTGCCTGGTCGATTGCACGGCACTTCTCGATGAGGCCGTTGTGAAGATTCGTGTGGTGATCCCAGCCGGATTGGCAGATCTCCACGAATCGAACACCTGCTTCACTCAGGCGCCTTGCCATCAGGCACTGGCGTGCAAAGGATCCCTCCGGACCGGGTTTCACGCCGTATGCATCCAGAACATGCTGAGGCTCTTTCGAGATGTCCAGCAGCTCGGGAACTTTGCCTTGCATCCGGAACGCAAGCTCAAACGACTCGATGATGCCGTCCACCGGGTCCGGAGCATTCGGTGCTGCAGCGAGATCGCGATTCATCGCCTGGATGAGGTCGATTTGTCTGCGCTGCGCTGCCGGCGCCGAAGATGGATTCAGATTCGGTAGGAACCCGACATCACTGATCCGCGTGCCCTGGAAATGGGCCGGCACGGATCCCCTTCCTTAGGCATGCGCCGCTTCGGGTTCTCATGCAGGATTCGCTTGACAAGCGTTCCCTGCTCGGGATGGCCCGGTACAACAGCCGGGCCCGACTCGCCTCCGTGCAGCAGGCCGTTTCGATCGTCCACTCGCAAACCGCCGGCGGTCTTCGTGTCGGCCGAATGGCATGCGTAACATCGGTTCACAAGCACCGGGCGAACTTTCTGCTCGAAGAACGCGACGTTTTCGGCTGGTCCGCGGCGTGTACCGCTGCGGCAGCGATCAGCGCGAGAGCATAGTGTCGATACTGCATCATCGTGATACTCCGTCAGAACTTGTAGTGCAGCCCGAGTTGGATGATCCGGGCCTGGTTGCCAGGCAGGAGCGTGCTGATGCGTCCGAAGTTCGCCACGCCGCGGCTCTGGTTCGGCAGGCCGAAGTTGGCTCGGTTCGGGAAGTTCAGCATCTCCATGCGGAACTGGAGCCGCTGCTGTTCGCGTATCACGAAGCTCTTGAGGATCGCGAGATCGGCAATGATCGCGCCAGGTCCGATCGCGACGGTGCGGCCAAGGTTTCCGAACGTGTACTGTGCCGGTGCAACAAACGAGGATGGGTCAAAGAAGCTTTCGCCGAGCACGTTGCTGCGCCAGTTCGGGTTCTCGCGGTATGGCGCGATCGCGTTCGAGCGTACCGTGGCCGCGGTGGGATAGATAGCGGCGGCATTGTTCTCGATGACGCCGAACGGAGATCCGGAGCGCGCTTCGTAGATCAGTGCCGTCGACCAGCCGCCGACGATTTGATCGAGTAAGCCGCTAGTGCTAATGGTTCGGCCTTTGCCAACGGGCACATCCCAGACGACACTTCCGACGAACCGATGCGCGATGTGATTTCCGGACAAGCCCCGGTCAGCACTACGGTCATACTGGTTCGCGAACGCGTTGTCTCCGCCATTGCCGCCGATTTCATCACGGGATTCGACGTCATCGATCGCTTTGGACCACGTATAATTCGCGGTGAACTGCAGCCCGCTCGAGAAGCGCTTGTCGACGCGCAAGTTCAAGCCGTGGTAATTCGAATTGCCAATCGTTGGTGCGATCACACGGACATCGGAGAACTGCGGAAACGGCCGGAGTGCCTGTATGTTGCCGCCCTGTGAAATGAGGCTTGGATCCACCTGGTTTATCGAACGGCTTCCGGGAGCGGTGAGCTTGTGCCCGAGTGTGCTGAGGTATCCGATCTCAAACACGGCATTGCCCGGAAGCTGACGTTGGATGTTGAAGCTGAAGTTGAACAGGTACGGAACTCGACGCCCGGAAGGCTCAAAGAACTCGACCGCCAGCGTCGGGTTCTGTCCGACGGGAACGGCTCCGTAACCGGGCACAAGGAGGTCGTTCGATGGTTGGACAGCGGGAGGCAAGCCATTGCGTAACAGGAACCCCGGCGTGCGTCCTCCATCCCGCGATACCACGTCGGTGCGAAGTCCGAAGCCGATGTTCGCAACAATCGGGGTTGCCTGGTCGTACTGTCCGACGTAGAGCACTCCGCCTCCGCCCCGGATCACCCACTTGTCCGCGACCCGGTAAGCGAAGCCGACACGCGGACCAAAATTGTTCTTGTCGAAGTTGTGCGCATAGTCGCTGAGTCCATTGCGTCCGGACCATGTGATCACTCCGGGTGTGTTGCTCACTGGATTCAGAGCGAACTGATCAAAGGAGTTCTGGCGGTTGTCGACCAGTTCCCGCCGGGGCGTGTCGAGATCCCAGCGGAGCCCGAGGTTCAGGGTCAGCCGCTGAGTGACCTTCCAGTCGGTTTGGACGAACAGTCCGATCGCATTGGCACGGGTCCGCAACAGCAGGGCCTCGGCACGCGAGCCGCTGAGTGCCCAACCAGTCAAAAGCGATGCCAGCGGATCGCCGGTGGCTGTCTGATTGAAACCGAACACGCCGCCACCTGAGCCGGACCACAGGTCATCGTTGGTGGACCTGCGGAACTCGCCGCCGAACTTTATGGTGTGCGCACCCACGATCCTCGTCACGGTTGTGGTGTAGTGATCGCCGCGAATCGGCACCTGCAGCCGCTCGTGATTGGCAGTGCCGAATCCGGTAAGCCCGGGGATGTTGATTTGCGGGAAGAACCGGTCATTCGTGCCTTTTATGCCGAGTTGTTGCGCCAGTCCTAAATCCGTGCCTCCGGACACAGCATTCGCCTTGCGGCGATCCCATGAATACCGAGCCTCGAGCATTGTCAAAGGTGAGAAGCTGTGCTGCCACGTGAGGGCCCAGCTGTAATAGCTGTTGTCGTTCGACGAGTGCCAGGGGTCGGTTCCAGGGACGGGGAAGACGGGGGCATTGAAGATGTCGGTCTCGTTCACCAGAAGGCGGCCGTAGAGGCGGTCGTTGTCCGAGAAGCTGTGATCGATACGAGCCACTCCAACATGTGTTGTCGTGCTGGTCGCCTGGTTCGCACGAAAGTTGTTTGTGCGGCTTCGAGCTCCCTCTACATTCGGAGCCGGATACAGCCCAGCGATGGCGGCGCCTACGGGATCCAGCCGGTTCTGCGGAATGACGTTGCCTGGGAACGGGACACCCGTTTCCGGGTCGCGGATCACCGTTGAAAGCGCCGAGAAGTCGCCGCGTGTTTCCGCCACTGATGGAACGCTCGCCACGATGGTCTGTTGACGCCTGATCTGGAGACCTTCGTAGTTCACGAAGAAGAACGTCTTGTCTTTTCGGATGGGACCGCCGAGGCTGCCGCCGTACTGGTTGTACCGAAGCACCGGTTTCGACGCGGCAAAGAAGTTTCGGGCATCGAGCTTGTCGTTCCGAAGGAACTCGTAGAGCGAGCCGTGGAACTGGTTGGTGCCGGACTTGGTGGTCATTTGGATGTAGCCGCCGCCCGAGCGTCCGAGTTCCGCTTTGTAATTGCTGATCTCGACGTTGAACTCTTCCAGAGACTCGACGGGCGGATCATAGGAAAGCGTGGCGACCCCGAGCAGAATGTTCTGTGCATTTCCGCCATCGATAGTCCACATCGCGTTGTTGCCTCGACCGCCCGCCATGGTAAAGTTCGATCCGGTTCCGTTTTGCACAACGAATCCATTCAGCCTTACGAGCTGTGCCGCGCGACGGTCGATCAACGGCATGTTTGCGATGGTGCTGTTGCGGACAACCGACCCCACGGATGAGTTGTCAGTGGTGAGTAACGGCGCGGCCGCTTCGATCGTGACCGTTTCGGATACCGTGCCCACGGCGAGCGTGAAATCAATGCGGACGGTCGCGCCGGTCTCGAGGCGAATCCCGGTCTGCTGATACTGCTTGAACCCTTTCGATTCGGCTACCAGGTTGTAGTCACCGGGTTTGATCAAGGGAATTGTGTAGACCCCGGCGCTGGTTGACACACCGCTGAAGGTCTCACCGGTGTTGACGTTCGTGGCCCTGACGACGACGGCTTCGACGACAGCCTGACTTGTGTCGTGGACCGTGCCCGTCAACGTCGCTGTTTGCTGCGCCCAAGCGCCGGAAGAAAACATCCCTGCGAGCAGCACAGTCGAATACCATCTCTGAAATGAATGCATGAGCCCCCTGAAACCCGGTCAAACCAGAAGGTGTTGACCGCCCCCTTGTGAATTCGGGTCCAGCGGCGCGGTCGCGAGGCGCTGCAGGATCGGTGGCCGTTCAGGGAAAGCTGACGAGGAACGGTTTACTATACCAACTTGATAGAGAATACGATGATCTGGGCCGGCGTGTCAAGGCAGATTGCGTTCCGATGGGCTCTAAACGTTGGTAAATGCTGATTCTTACGATTCTCGATCGGGGATGCGGGGGTCGCGCTTGGACGAGTAACTAGATGTAGTACATGAGGGCCTCACGGTCCTCGTCGGCTGAGTGTAATTTCTCGACCGTGCTGCAAACATCTGCGAGTGTCTTGTGATCAAGGATCGCAGCCATCGCGTTCCGGACTTCGCGCATGACGATGCGGGTTCCGCATTTCGCAACGTCGTTGCACTCGTCACATTGGCGGTATGCTGTTTCACTCGCACAAGGCAACGGCGCCAGGGGACCATCGATCATTCGAATGATGCTGCCAATGGTGATAGTGTCGGGTGCCTTCGCGAGCCAATAGCCCCCGTGTTTGCCTTTCTTGCTTTCAACAAGGCCCCTCTGCTTCAGCTCCCAAAGAATGACCTCCAGAAACTTGTGAGGAATCCGCTGCTTTTCTGAAAGCGTTGATATCAGAACGGGAGCCTTGCCGTACTCGGCACTCAGTCCATACAGGGCCTGAAGAGCATACTTGCATTTCTTTGAGAGCGTCTTCATCGATGGGTTTTGCCCATTATTTCATTCGCTCTGACGGGAGCTCAGTGGCTGCAGCGGGGCGAGACAGAATGTCGCGTGTTCCGGGTCGGCTGATAGCCTGAAAGTGCGCCGAGGCCGAACTTCTGGAGCGCAGTGGAGCAAAACGGAGAATCACCTTGGATGAGGAAGTCGAAACTTGGGATCGAGCGGCGTTGATCGCTGAGATCAAACGACTCCGTGCTGCCATTCGCGAGCATCGTGACAGCTCGGGCCACGAACTCTGCTGGCACCACCCTCACCTCTGGGGTCTGTTGCCCGAAGGCGCAGCCGGTATACCGAAGGTGCCGGACTGGCCACAGTTCCTGCGCGGTTGCATCAAGTATCGTCAATCACTGGATGAGCAATTGCCACAGGCGCCCAGAACTCAGGAGGGACTCTGAGCACGCCTGCGAGGCACGAACGGCTATTCGATCAGCACGAGGACTCATCCAGCCAAAGCCTGCCGGTACACTTCCGTTAGGCCAGAGCCGCGGCCCGCGCGTGCGCTCTTCCCACAGCCGGATAGAAGCGCTTCGCAGCGAGCCACGCGATTCCGGCAAATCCCAGCAGCACAACTCCTTGGGCGATGGCGAAGGGCGGCTCGCTTTGGGTGGGGGCAAGGGCCTTCAGCGGAGCGATCTTCTGGAACATCTGGACGACCAGAACAAACACATTCAAGTAGAGAGCGGCGATGGTACTGAGGACGTAGGTCCGACGCAATGTGCCCTTGGTGTTAAAACTCGTCCGTGCCCAGAGAGCGAGAACAAGCACCACCAATGAAATGGCGCCCACGACGTGCGAAGGCATTATCTGGTGGACGGGGAACACGAACCCAGTGACGCTCGTCGCGATGGTTGTGGCGAGAAAAACGTTGGTCAGTCCGCGCCGTTGACGAGAAGAAAGTAGGTCCCACGCAAAGGTAAATCCCGTCCCGATTCCGATCAAGCTGATGATCACGTGAAGCAGGGTGAATGCGATGAGCATGGTCAATGTCCTGTGGTTAGTATGAAGATGCTTCTGGTTGATGGCATCCCGAATTAGGTGAGGGAAGCACTTACCCGAACGGGTTACTGGCCTTCGGCGAAGCATGCAGGTTCACAGTTTCGTGATCGAATACGCAACAGCAGCCACACACAGTGCCTGAAATTGCGACAGCGTGCAGTCCTACGCAAGATACAACCCCTCGGGCCTTGCCGTAATCCTCCGACGACATCGAATCCGGATTGGCGTTCCAGGTGCAAGAGAAGGCTGCGAAGGGCTCCGGTCTGACGCCGGAGTGTTGAGCTAGGACTCTATTCCAAAAGGCATTTTCCGGTACGTTGGCCCAGCAAGTGAACCAACAGACCACACGTGTGGCCCATCAAACTGCTGACATCAAATGGCTAGCGCGAAGCGCCGTCGGAATAGCATTCTTGACAGCGATCGGCCGTCTGTCTGCCCAGTCGCCGCCCGTCTCGTCCGATCGCCCCTGGGGTTCAATCATCCAACAGGAGATTGCTACCGAAGCGCGAGGTCTGAATTCGCCGGCACCTCGCATCGAGCCTGACAAATTCTATTCGTTGGCCGACTTGATCGATGTGGCTCAATCGCACAATCCCGAAACACGTGTGGCGTGGGAAAACGCTCGCGCGCAAGCCGCCGCGGTCGGAATCGCTCGCAGCGAGTTATTCCCGACGGTGGCTGCGGTCGCCCTTGCAGACGTGCATCGTCAACAGATAGGGTTCGAAGGACGGTTTTTTCGTCAGACGATCCCGGTCTATCAGGTCTCGCTGGATCTGAACTATACGATTTTTGATTTCGGCGCCCGGCGTGGCCGAATCAACGCGGAACGCGCGCGCCTGCTGGTCGCGAACTTCGGCTTTAATGACGTCCATCGGCAACTGATCTTTGACGTTTCGCACGCGTATTATCGGCTCCTAAATGCTCAAGGGCAGGAAGAAGCCGCCGGAGCCAATCTTGTGAATGCGCAGACCGTGCAGCAGGCTGTGGAAGAGCGACTCCGTAACGGCTTGGCGACGCTGCCTGACGTTCTGGAAGCACGCAGCGCGACCGCCCAGGCGCAATACGACCTGCAAGCGGTATTGGGAGCGAAGGAGATCGCAAGAGGCGACCTGGTAACTGCCCTGGGAGCCCCCGCAAGTACGCCGATTCGCGTGCAACCGCTGACTGAAGTGCCGACGCCTGAATCGATCGCAGAGACAGTGCAGCAGGCGATTGATAACGCGCTCGAACACCGTCCCGACCTGCAGGCAAGGGTCGCTGAGATACATCTGGCGAAAGCCGAGCGGCAAGAGGC
>DASQVJ010000400.1:0-4219 GCA_035640835.1 Bryobacteraceae bacterium | reverse complement strand
GCCGGACGGCCTATGCCACACTGCGCTACTCGGATAATAGCGGCGAGCAGCAATTTGAAATCAACAAGGACTTAATCGTCGTTGGCCGGGGCGGAAAATCGTTCTGGGTGGATGTGAAAATCGAGGGTCCCCCGGATGTTTCGCGAGAGCATTGCCGGATTCGTCGCGACCCGACCTCCGGGAAGTTCTACCTGAAGGACGTAAGTCAGTTCGGAACAAGCATTAACGGAAGTTCCGTCCCCAGCAGTCTGGAAGTAGATCCGGGGGGAGAACGCCGGGACCGCAACGTGGAGACGCCGCTTCCTGATCGCGCTCGCATCGGGTTGGCAGACGCCATCTTCTTGGATTTTCAGGTGGAGCCAAGAGGATGAACGTTGTGTCGATGACTACTTTGCATTTTCTGCGCATACCTTTTTTACTGACGTTAGTTATTTACGCGATCGTTTACGCGTATCAATACGGGCGAAATCACTAACGTCTATGCCTGTCACTGCTCGTCTCCTGTGCGCCGGTCAATCTCACCCCGGCCGTGTCCGCAAGAACAACGAGGATCGCATTCTTGTGGACGCCGAGAGGGGCATCTTTTTGGTGGTGGACGGGCTTGGCGGACACAACGCGGGTGAGCGCGCGGCCGAAATAGCGGTTGAGCTTGTTACCGCGCGGCTGGCTCGTCCGACCGGGACAGTTGAAGAGCGCATTCGGGAAGCGATCACGCTGGCCAACAATGAGATCCTGCGCCTTTCGCGGGAACAACCGAATTTGCTCGGTATGGCTTGCGTGCTGACGCTGGTCGTCCTGGACGGTTCGGATGCTGTGGTGGGACACGTGGGCGATTCGCGGCTCTATGAGTTCCTTCCGGGAAACATCCGCAAGGTCACTCGCGATCAGTCGCCGGTTGGCGAACTCGAAGATCAGCGGATGCTGAGCGAACTCGAGGCCATGCGGCATCCCCGTCGCAACGAGGTCTATCGGGATGTGGGATCGGAAACGCGCTCGCCCGACGACCGGGAATGGGTCGACGTGCTCCGAATACCGTTCCACTCCGATGGCGCGCTGCTGCTCTGCAGCGATGGTCTCTCAGACCAGGTGCAGTCGAGCGATATCCGGACCATTGTCGAGCGTTTCGCAGGGGCGCCCGAGCAGGCCGTTATCGAGCTGGTTTCCGCTGCCAATCAGGCCGGGGGCAAGGACAATGTCTCCGTCATCCTGATCGAGGGCTCCCAGTACAAGAAAGCGGTGCAAGCCTCTGGAGTGAAGCCGACTCCTGCCCAAACCCGCGCTGATGCTGCGGCGAAGGCCAGACGTGAACACGACGTGAGCGGCCGACTGCTGGCGATGCTCGTCGGGTTTGTGATCGCGCTGATCGTGGTTGGATTCGTGAAGCCAGGTTGGGAGATCACCGACAGCGGCCCGAGGCTTCGGTTCGGAGCCATCCGCATACCCAAGGTGTTCACGGTCGGAAGCGGCTACGAGTACAAGACCATCGCGTCCGCCATGGATCGTGCGACAGCTGGTGACACGGTCATCGTGAAGCCCGGAATCTACAACGAAGCGATTCGCGCGAAAGAAGGTGTCCGAGTGGTAAGTCAGCCGATTCACGGCGCGATCCTCGAAGGCGCCGACTCGCTCATACAGTCCGACGGGGTGAGCTCCGGTGTCATCGATGGTTTTCGGATCGTGGGTAAGAAGACCGGGACTGCCATCGGAGTCACGCTGCGCGACACCGCGATTTCGCTGAGCAATCTTCACATCACCGGAACTCAGGTCGCGGGGATCACCATCGGTGGCGCCACAACCTCATCCATCCGTGCTTGCCGGATTACCGAGCATAGCGGTGCTGCGGTTGCAATCGGCGACAACAGTCGTCCGGAGATCGCGTACAACGTGCTCGGAGCAGGCCGCGGCGTCAACAACCCCGCCATCGAGATCACCGGTTCCGCCCGCCCGAATGTGTTCGATAACATCATTCATGAAGGGTTGGCCGAGCCGATATGGGCGTCCCCGCTCTTCGCCGCAAATGGTCTGATTCAGACAAATGTCTTTGTGCCGTCGGCGAAAGCTCCTGCCAAGCGGGGCAAGGTTCGCGTTTTGCCGCGCGACTAAACGCGAGGTCTTCTTTCGTGCATCCCGAACGCTTTGGGCCGTACCGCATTCTCCGCAAGCTCCCCGGTGGAGGCATGGGACGCGTGTACCAGGCGCTCAAGGGTCCCGAGAACATCCCGATCGCGCTGAAGCTGATTGACGTCGGCACTGACTCGGAAAGCCAGGAGATCCTGGCAGCCGAGAGACAGGGCGCGATCCTTCAAGCGCGGTTGTGCGGCGTCGACCAACGAGTCACCCGCATTTACGAGTGGGGCGAACTCGATGGGTACTTCTACATCGCGATGGAGTACGTCGAGGGACAAGACTTGTCGGAGTTCGTGTCCGCGCATTCCATCGGAGTTTTGTTTGCAGCCCGCATCGCAAAAGACATTTGCGAAGTCCTGGATCACGCTCACAACTTTCGTGCCGAGATTGAGGGACGATCGTACAGCGGCATCGTACACGGTGACATAAAACCGCGGAATATCCGCATGACGCCCCTCGGTGCAGTGAAGGTGCTCGACTTCGGCATCGCGAAGGCGCTCTCCATGACTCGCCGGTTCACGAGCAATCAGTTTGCATCGGTCCAATATTCGTCGCCTGAACGCCTCGAGCGGGGCGAAGTGGACACCTACTCCGACCTGTGGTCGGTCGGAGTCGTCCTGTACGAGATGATTGCCCGGCGGCCGTACTTTCAAGCCGAGTCGCTTTCCAAGCTCGAGCACTTGATTCGCAATTATCGCGAACCGCTGCCCCTCACTGTAGATTGTCCACCGGCGATGCGGCGGATTCTGGCGAAAGCACTGGCGCCGGATCCACTGGCTCGGTTTCAAACGGCACGGGAGATGGCGGACGCGCTGGGCGCTTTCATCGCAGGAAGAAATGCCGAATCCTTTGCTGAATCCGATGCGACACGTCGCACCGTGCGGGACAGTGAGACTACCGTGCGCTCCGTGAATGGCTCAGTGAGTCGCGTAGCTGTGGCGGCGCCGCCTGAAACGGAGGCCACGAAGCGATCGCTACGGCCGGCTCAGAGGCCGGTATACCCAGCGCCGAGGGGAACTGTCGAGAAGCCCAAACGAGAGCTCAGTCCGAAGGAGAAACTGACGGCCGCTCGCTGGCGCATGGTAAAGCTGCTCGCCGCGGGCTTTTTTACGGTGCTCATCTGCTACTTCACGTTCAATGAAATGGCGCTCGGACGTGAAGCCTCGAGCCTCGAGCGCGCGCTGCAAACTGAGCAGTTGAAGGACCTCGACGCCGCATGGGACCGTTATCAACGGATCGCGCGAGGCAGCTGGTTGCCATTTACGGCGATGGGCGCCAGGTCTGCTCTAAAGACGCGCTTGTTGTCGCAGGCCGATGCCGTGATCAAGGAATATCGGGATACGGATACCCCGACCGTTCGCGAAGGTGACTGGCAACGGGCGCAGGCAAGTGCTTCCAAGGCACTGTCGCTGTTTCCCGATGACAACTCGATTCGTGGGCGTTTGCGCGTCGCCGAAGGTCATCTCGAGCGGATTCGCGGAACTTCGGATCGCGACAGCAAATTGCTGAGCTCGGCGAAACACAAGTTCGAGCAGGCAGCTGAACTGATGCCGCGCTCACCCGATCCGTATCTTGGCCTCGCGAGACTGTATGTGTATTTTTTTCACGACGTCGAGCGTGCGGAGGATGCTCTCGAACAGGCGGAGCGTCGAGGGCGTCAAATGGGAAGGCGCGAACGATCGCAGCTTGCCGATGGGTATCGCGACCGAGGCGATCGCATGTATCGGGAGGCTCAGCGTGTGTTGGACCAACCGGAAGAGAAGGAGTTCCTCGCAAAAGCGGAACGAGATTATAAGAAAGCTCGTAGTCTTTATGAGGAGGTGGCTCCGTTCGGAAGTGCCACTGCAAGTCTACGGAAGGTGAACGACACTTTGGTTTCCATTGAGCGCCGCCGGGATGAATTGAAGGGCGGCTTCTTTCCATGGCGGTAACGCGCAGCAGTGCGCGGGATCGAGCTGCCACTCGCACAAGCATCACCCCAAGGCCGGCAGTCAATCGAACGCAGGAACTGCTGTTCCTGCTTGGCGCGCTGGTGCTGGTTGGCGCTGGGTTGTGGCTGGTCTACGCTTCGAAGACGGGTGGCCACGCCGTC
>DASQVJ010000399.1:0-6142 GCA_035640835.1 Bryobacteraceae bacterium | reverse complement strand
ATACTCCGCGAGCGGCGCCAGGACGTCGGGCACGAAACCTCGAAGCTCGATGTGGCCCGAGCCCTCCGGGAAGGAGTGGCGCGGCGGAGGATCGGAGCCGATCACTACGAGCTTGGCATCAGGTTCGTCGGCGAGAATGTGAGGCATCACCTCGAGCACAAACCAGTTCAGCGCCTCGACGTTCGGTGTATGCCGGAAGCTGCCGAGGAAAAGCATCGTGAGCGGCTCGCGTCCTGTGGGCCGGAACTCGTAGTGCGAGATGTCGACACCGGCGCGAAGGTCGTCGTCGATGCGGTCGTTGAGCTCGGGCAGATAAGACTCCAGATACTCACGATTGGCCGGCGAGCACACTTGGATGCGATCCACCCCCGGCAGCGTCATCAGCTCATAGCGCATGGCTCGCAGCAGTTCAAGTTTCGCCTTGAGCCGCTTGAACGATCCGTTCATGCCTGGGATTTGGCGCCGGATGGACTGAAAGTAGATATCGTGCTCGAAGAGCACGGATCCGACGCGCCTCCAATCCCCGGCATACTGCGCCATCGGCAGATACTCGAATTGCACAACGTCGATCTTCTTGAGGTAGATCTGGCGCTCGATGAGCCAGCGGAGGTCGGCGCTGTTGTACTCGTCAATGGCGTGGGGCGTCAGGCCCGTGACATCGGATGCGGAGCCTCTCATGCGCACCAGGTACTCGAATGACGCGCAGCGTGATGCAAGCTCAGCGTGGGCCTGCGCTTCATGCTCGAAATCCAGGAGAACGATCATGTGGAGCTCGCACAGCCTGGTGAGCTCGTTGGCGGTTTGGTACATGAACACCGCGCCGCCGTGGATTGGTGGGCAGATCGGATAAGGCGAGACGAACAGCACGCGCAGGGGCTCCGGCGCTGCAGGCAGACGATGGAAGCGATCCCGGTAGTAGTCGCCGTTCGGTCGACGGAATGCTTCGGTGTCGCCGACCGTGGCGAGTTGCTGTGCTCGCCAACGGGACCGGAGAGCCTCGGGGGTCGCGAGCGAGGCCATCCATAGAGCCCGGAAGTTAGTGCGATCGGGAGCATCGCCGAAGACGACGCTGAGCACACCTTCCACCCAAGTGGCCGCGAAGTTCGACATCAGCCGTGGCCACTCGTGAATGTTCTTCCAACAGAAGAGCAGGAAATTCTTCTTGACCACAGCTTGTATATATTCGGGCGAGAACTTACGGCCGATGGTGCCGCGATGCTCGTGGAAGACGGCGCTCCGCGGTTCATAGAGGATGCGCCAGCCACGCTTCCAAGCGAGGAAGCCGAGGTCGGTGTCCTCGAGGTAAAACGGCCGGAACAGCTCATCGAAGCCGCCGAGCTCGAGGAACTTTGCCCGGTCGAAGGCGCACGACCCGCCGCCGCCGTAGAAGCATGGGTACGCTTCGTTCACGGCGCCGTCGTCCTGATGCCGTACGCGGAGGCGGCCATTTTCCCACCAGCCTTGTGTCAGACCGGTCTCTTCACGAAGCTTCTTCGGATCGCTGAAGAAGATCTGGCAGGAGACGGCGAACACGTCGGGTCCATCGAAGCCGTTGATGAGAGGTTCGAGGAAGTCGGGCTGCACGCGCATATCGCTATTGAGGAGCACCACGATGTCATTCGTCGCCGCGCGAAAACCGGCGTTCGAGCCTCCGCCGAAGCCGAGGTTTTCGGGCAGTGCAAGCACTGTGACCTCGGGGAAGTGCGTCTTCAGGAACTCGGCGCTGCCATCAGTGGACCCGTTGTCAACGACAATGACTTGGTGACCGTGCGACGGCGGGACTGCCGCGAGCACGCTTGGGATGTACTTCTCCAACAGGTCGCGGCCATTCCAGTTGGGGATGACGACCGAGACTCGACGCGACCCGTCTCGCAATGCCTGGCCGCTAGATGAGGGAGGCCTGCGTCTTCCGAACAGGGCGAAGCACAGATCGCCGATTAGGATCGCGAGGGCCGGTACGAGTACAAGGATCGGCGAGACAAGCAGCAGCGGGAGACTGCGCAGAGAGCGGATGAGCACGGCCATCTACTGCTTCGGCATCTCCGGACCGAGACCAAGCGCGCGACCGAGCTTGAGCCAGCGTGATTCAGCGAGCGCGTTTTCGAGGTGTGTCTTTTCCTGCTCGAGCGACTGCGCCCAAAGAGTTCGCTCTTCGACACGCTTCTCTGCGTCGTCGAGCAGTGCGATACAGCGGACGAGTTCGGCACGCGCGGCCACGAGTTCCTCCGTGAGCGATTGCTCAGTGTCCAGTGCCCATTTGGTGCGTGCTTCCACTTCGGCATTCAGCTCGGCGACCCGCGCTTCGTAGGCGTTCAGCGCCTCGTTCGCGGCTCGCAGCTCGGCTTGCAGTTGAACGACGTACTCATTCGCTTCGGCGAGCTCTTTGTCGAGCTTCGCGCCCCAGGCGGATCGCTCCACCAGGTCCGCTTCACACGCCTGCAGCATTCGGGCGACTTGATCACGCTCCTTTCGAGCTTCAGCGATCCATTGCTCTTTCAAACGAAGCTCGGATTGCAGGCGCTCGATGTGGAGGGCACGCTGCCGCAGCATGTTCGCTTCGCTCGGGACGAAGAAGAAATGGCTCGGTCTCTCCTCGGGCTCTGGGGAGCACACGGCGATGTAGAAGTTCGAGACATCGGGATCGAATGCGCCGGACCCGATGCTCAATTCACCGGGCGCGTCACGATGAGGGGCTCGGAACGACAGGCCTGCCGTGTGGTCCTGCGTGTAGATGCTCACGTGTGGAAACAGGCCTTCGAGGGCATCGCGAAACTCCTGGTAATCGAATTCGTGCACGTGGAACGGATTGGGACCGGAGAGCTTGCGAGTCTCGGCGTAGAACGACCGGTTCGGTGTCGATACGAGCAGCTTGCCGCTTGGAGACAGCAATCGCCGAGCCTCGTGCAGCAGCGCACGCCAGTCCTCGAGATGTTCGATGACCTCGAAGCAGGTCAGCATATCGAACGCTTCGTCACGAAAGGGGATCGATGTCGCAGAGGCTTGCACCCAGCGAATGCCCCGATAGTGTTCTGAAGCATAGCAAAGGGCGTCGTGCGAGACATCAATGCCTGTGCAGGTGGCCGCGCATTGAGCCAGCTCTGCGGTGCCGTAGCCCGTACCGCATCCGATGTCGAGGACACGCGCGCCAGATGCATATCGAGAGGCGAAAGCGTAGCGGGAGATGTGCTCGTTCCACAGGTCGACATCGACTTGGCCAGGGATAACGCGTTCGCCCGTGAACTCAGAGCTCATGGGCAGACGTGACCATCGATTGAACCGGCGTCGTGCGCTTCAGACGCGCGTTGAGCTCCACTTTGCAAGGCACGTGGATGTATCCATAGACCTGGCCGGTGCCGTGAGCCATCTGCAGAGTGAGGGCGTTGTCGATCCAATCACACATCGTATAGGAGTGCAGCGTACCATTGGCGATCGCTGGCGAGAACGAGAAGTCGCCGGGGTAGAACTCGGGCAGGTCGAGATGGAAATCGACCGTGCAGGTGTCGCCGGCGTGCAGGGATGGAAGCTTGTGGCCTTCGCGTGCCGTGTTGGTGCCACAGAAGTCGACACCCAGGTGGTTGCGCATGATGAAGCCGACGATGGGAAGTGGCACGTGCTGGTGTGCGCGCGCGGAGATGCGGACCGTGATGCGCGTGTTGGGCTCGAGCAGATGCGTTTCATTGCCGAACTGGTCGTAGGTAGCGATACCGATGATCTCTGCGCGGCCGTCGCCATGGCGGTGATCGATGTTGGGGATGGACGTGACCACTTCGGCCGGGCCGGATGCGTGGGATTCGAGGGGCTCAGCGGTGATTGCGTTGGTGTGCTCGATGTAGGCGGAGTCGCGCTTGGTCATCTCCGCCATGTAGCGGACCACGACTTCATCGGTCGCGCCGAGGTCGCGGACTTGCCCATGCTCGAGCCAAAGGCAGCGGTCGCCGATGGCCTTGACGTCGCCCATCGAGTGCGAAACGTAGATGATCGTGACCCCTTGCCCGCGCAGCTCGTGAACTTTGCGCATGCAGCGCTGGCGGAAGTAGATGTCGCCGACGGCCAGCGCTTCGTCGACCAGGAGGACTTCGGGATCGACATGGATAGCGACCGCGAAGGCGAGTCGCACGGTCATGCCGCTCGAGTAAGTCTTCACCGGTTGAACGATAAACGAGCCGATCTCGGCGAACGCCTCGATTTGGGCGTAACGCTCATCGATCTGCTTTTGGGAGAGGCCGAGGATGGATGCGTTGAGATAGACGTTGTCGCGACCCGTGTACTCGGGGTTGAAGCCGGAACCGAGCTCCAGCAGGGCGGCGACACGGCCTTGGACCCTTGCGATTCCGCTGGTCGGATGTAGAATCCCGGCGATGATTTGCAGCGTGGTGCTCTTACCCGAGCCGTTTTCGCCGATGATACAGAATGTCTCGCCCTTCTGGATTTCGAAAGACACGTCGCGGAGAGCCCAGAAATCGTTGTGGAATTTCAGGCGGTTGAGGGTGAGCAATTCCTTCAGGCGGTCTAGCGGCGAAGCGTATACGGGATAGCTCTTGAAAACGCCCTGGAACTGAACAATGGAGGGCACTAACTATGACGATAAGAAAACTAAGGGGTAAGCGTCAAACGGGGATGGGGGAGAGGTGGCCACCGCGCTCTTAGGCCCACAAATCCTGAATGCCGCGTTGCCAAGAACGCCGTCCGGCCCATTAGATGGCCCGGAACCGTGGCGAAGGGTTCGTGCTCCTTCCGTTGGCAGCCACCTCTATAGAGGTTCTACGATAAGTCCCTCCATCCGAAAGCTCGACTAAATTATGCGCCCGAAGCAAAGTAGGTGCAACTTCTTTTTAACAGTCGAGGCGCCCGAGTGCCGACTCGGACTGTAAATGCGTAGTAAAATGGTGACTGCGCCGGTGTAGCTCAGGGGTTAGAGCGACGGTCTCATAATCCGTAGGTCGGTGGTTCAATTCCACCCGCCGGCACCACCCACCTGTTTATTTCCCTACAATTGCGCGATAGACGCGATCCAGGTCGTCTTGGGAGTAGTACTCGATTTCGACTCGGCCACGCTGAGGCGAGGTAGCGTGTATGCGCACCCTGACACCAAGAGCTCTTTCCATCTCCTGACGGGCTTGCGACACATTCGGGTCTTCCTTGGGCTCGATGGAGTCGGCCACCTTACGTACACCACGATTCGCGATGAGGCGCTCGACTTGACGCACCGAAAATCCTTGTGCGGCGGCCTTTTCCGCTAACTCGATTTGTTCGTGTGGATCGGTCAGGCCGGCGATGGCTCGGGCGTGGCCCATCGAAAGGCGCTGCTCGGAGATGAGCTGTTGGATCTCGGGCGGAAGCTTGAGGAGGCGGAGCAGGTTGCTGATGGTGCTCCGGTCCTTGCCGGTCCGGCGGCCGATCTCATCGTGGCTGAGGCCGAAGTCTTTGACAAGGCGATCGAGAGCCCTGGCGATTTCGATGGGGTTGAGGTCCTCGCGCTGGATGTTCTCGACCAGGGCGATCTCGAGGATGCGGTCGGAGGCAAAGTCCTGGATGACGACGGGGATCTCGGTGAGTTCTGCGAGTCGGGCTGCTCGCCATCGGCGCTCGCCGGCGACGATTTTGTAGTTATCACCATGTCGTTGGACGATGAGGGGTTGGATGATGCCATTGGCGCGGATCGATTGGGCGAGTTCCTCGAGGCGGTCCTGTTGGAAGATAGTCCGCGGCTGTTCGGTGTTCGGGATGACTGAGAGGTGCGGGACCATAAGGACGCCGCCTTTAGACGCAGGGTCCGGAGCTTCGGCCGGTGAGGCGCCTGCTGTCCGGGACGAGGGCAGCAGCGCGGAGAGACCCTTACCAAGAGCTCGGCGCGACGGTTCGGAGTTTTTGTTCATTGGCGATGATTTCCTTGGCGAGTCGCACGTAGCTCTCTGCACCTTTCGAGCGGACATCATAGGCGAGGATGGGCTTACCGAAGCTCGGAGCTTCGGCGAGTCGCACGCTGCGAGGGATGACCGTGTCGAAGACATCGTCCTGAAAGAAGTCCTTCAGATCGTCGGCGACCTGCTTGGTGAGATTGGTGCGGTCGTCGTACATGGTGAGGAGGACGCCTTCGAGCCGCAGATTGTGCTGGAAGGTATCGCGAATGCGATCGATGGTG
>DASQVJ010000398.1:0-4574 GCA_035640835.1 Bryobacteraceae bacterium | reverse complement strand
AGTGTCTTGACCTTCGCGTGATCTTCTTTGGAAATGGTCTTGAGCTGTTCCAAGGCCTTTTCCATCCTCTCTTTGGACATTCTGCTCATGATTTTCACCTCCTGTGACGGTTTCGTTCCAGTCGGCCGAGCTATGTGCCAGCGCCGGGTTCAGCGATCAACTAAGGCGCATAGGCACAGTCGAACAAGAACAGGCTCCGAGAAAGTATAGACGAATACACGCTCAGGGCTTGTCCGTTCTGACGCAATGTTTGCCGGTTACGCCGCACTGGGGCGGTTCCGCGTAGAGAGCGCCCTCGAGCCTTCGCTCCACCTTCGCAGCCGGATCCTGCTCCGATGCAACCGCGGCGCTCTGTGACGCAAGTGCAGCCACAAGGATCTACCAGCAAGATCGGCGAGCAACAGCGTTAAGCCGTAATTGGGCGTAATATGTCGGCAGACGGCCTATTTGTCAAAATCTGAATCCGGCGGAGCCTGTTATTCGAGGAGGCTAATCGGGTTATGCGCACAGCACTGCTTTTCGCTTGTTTTGCGCTTCCATTGTGCGCCGATGAGTATCGCGTCCAGCGGGAACGGCTGGTACGTGACTCGATGGAAGCACGCGGCATCCGGACCGCGTCGGTGTTGCAGGTGATGCGTGACACGCCTCGGCATGAATTCGTGCCGGCTGGAGCGCGCAAGTTTGCCTACGAAGACCGCCCGGTATCGATCGGGTACGAGCAGACGATTTCACAACCTTCGCTCGTTGCGTTGATGACTGAGACACTGGACGTGAACAAGCAGCACCGCGTGCTCGAGATCGGAACCGGGTCGGGGTATCAGGCAGCAGTGCTCGCGGCCCTTGCAAAGGAAGTGTACTCGATAGAGATCGTGCCGGAACTGGCGCGATCTTCGGCCGAGACGCTGAAGCGTCTGGGATATCGGAACGTTTACACGCGGCACGGGAACGGGTACATGGGGTGGCCCGAAAAGGCACCATTCGATCGCATCATGTTGACGGCGGCTCCGCCGGAACTGCCGCAAGCACTCGTCGATCAATTGAAGCCCGGGGGCAAGCTGGTTGCGCCGGTCGGCAGAGCGCCGCTGGAGCAGGAGTTGCTGCTGGTGGAGAAGTCGAACACCGGGAAGATTCACAAGCGGTCGGTACTGCCAGTGGCATTCGTTCCAATGGTCCAGGAGCCGGCGAGAAGGT
Source organism: Bryobacteraceae bacterium (assembly GCA_035640835.1). GTDB lineage: Bacteria > Acidobacteriota > Terriglobia > Bryobacterales > Bryobacteraceae > DASQVJ01. The sequence goes on along the minus strand of DASQVJ010000398.1, from coordinate 3,383 downwards.
AGGCTCAGCGCGTCATGGCAGCTGTGCCGGCAGACGTCATAATCAAGAACCTGCGGGATGAGTTATCCGCGGGTCATCAGACGATGCAGCTCAGTTGTGGTTCTCCAGTTACGAATGGTCATGCTCTTATAGGCGGGGTGATCAACCAGTTTTGGCAGGTGACTTTGGCTTGCCCTTTCACTGAGCTTTTGAAAGTAGAGAACATGGTTGGCCGCGAACGCCTGGTCCACTCCGTCTTTTAGCCGAATCGTTGGAAGAATGTCTCCAGCTTCGATCGGGGGCTTCAGGAATGCGACGTCGTAACGGAATTGTGCCGGTTGAACACCGAAGGACGGCGGGGCGTGCGTGACCACCTGTTGCAATTGTGCTTCGGTAAGTACAACCACGACGGAAGAAACGCCGAACTCCCTGGTCAGCACATCTTCGATCATTCTGGACAGCCGGACTGGATTCTTGTATCGGCTCTCGAACAGTACGTTCCCACTTTGAATGTACGTACTGACATCCTTGAATGGCAGCTGTTCCAGAACGGCTCGAAGGGCGGACATGCTGACGGCATTCTTCCCTCCAACGTTGATTCCACGAAGCAGTGCGACGAACTTCACTGAACCATTCTTTTCTGTCGGGCTGCGCGTTGCAAATGAATGCTGTCTCGCCGGGTCTCCATCCGCCATCGCCGACAGTTCGTTCGCGTCGAGATTCACTTGCGATCCTCGGCCTCGATACTCTCGAATTCCTCCTCGATTACGCGGTTAATGCGCGCCGACTCCTTTCTAACGGCTTTCAGCTTACTCGCGAAGGGGAATGCCGCGTTCGGCGGCTGCGGACTTCGCTCGCCTGAAGAGAGCGTCCGGGATCTCAAGCGTGGTTTCATCTGCGTTCATCGTCGCATTTATGGGCCCCTACGACCCTCTGGAAATGACAACTGGGGCACGACATGAATGCTGAGCTGGGGCAGAGCTGCCCGAGCTACTCTCCGGGATGGGCCGTTATCCGGGCGCGATGCCGCAGACGAAGGTAGAATTTCTACCATGACTCAGTTGGCGTATTTCCTGCTTGCGATTGCAGTCACTGGAACGTGGGAAGGCATGACCAACGATCTTCCCTCAGTCGAACTGAACCTCCGCCAACAAGGGACGCGTGTTGCTGGAACAATTGGTTTCTATTTCCAAACCCGTGGAGCAGATGGCAAATGGCGCCTGGGACCGAAGTCCGAGTTAGAGCTGCTGTCGCCCAAGATGGAGGGCAAAATCCTAACGTTCGAAACGACTCACCCCAAGCGCCACAACAGCCCGGAACTCGGACCGAACAATCGCTACCGTGTCGAGTTTGTCAGCAATACCGAAGCCCGTCTGCGCATGTTTAAAGGCGGAGAACCTGACAACGACAGCGGCCCGGGACTCAGGCTTACTCGCCGGCAGTAGTGTGTTTCGCTTGTAATCCAACTTCGCGATGCGCCTTCAACGCGCTCGCCGGTGTCCGAGGACTCGTTTGCTGAATCATTCGGGTTTGTTCGTGGTTCGCGCCTGGCAGCGTCACGACGCGTGCTGTGGGCATCCCGTCCATAGCGGCCTTCTCCTGCCGCGGACGTGGAGGCTGTTATCGCTCCCGATAGACTGTGAACACGTAATCGTGATCCTTTTGCGGCACATGACACTGGAAGCATGTATTCTTGCCTTCGGCGTTCAACGTATCGATTTTGCTGTCGCCGTCGAAGGAGGCAAAGCCCCATCCTCCGGTCGTTTCATATCGCTTGCGGTCTTTGACCATCACGCCGACGCCGCGCCTTGGTCCTTCCGCTGCTACATTGCCATCCGCGCTCCCGTGTGTTTCCAGGAGTTCATCGGCAATAATCGCGCCATCGGCGAACGTTCCCGTGCGGAGCCCTTCCATTGCTTTCTCGTTCGCGTAGAAGTACATGATTCCGCCTGTGCACGGCTTTTCACACGGGCGCTTGCTGAATAGTCCATTCTTTGGTCCGAAGACAGTCGCGTGCAGGAAGGTCCACTTGCGATAGCCCTCAGGAAACGGCACACGGCTGTCAGTGGAATCAGCAAAGGCAAAGAACGATGGAATCCAGCATAACGCCAGCAACAGCAGACAAATTTTGCGCATGATTCTTATTACCTCCAAGTGCACATAACAGGATCTGAAGGCAATCATAAGGGCCAGTTGGTACAGTGGGAAGGTCCATATTGACGGACTTTTACTGGACCAATCTGTTGCACGGATGCCCAAGGACGCCAGTTCGTTTGACCTTAGCTGACCAGCCCTCCGCAGCGTGGGGCAATGACGCGCGGGCTGTCCGACGAGTTGCGGAACGCCATTCTGCAAGGACGAATCAGGCCCGGAACGCGACTTCCCGCCACCCGTGACTTTGCGAAACAGTACAGCCTTGCCCGCGGCACGGTGGTCAACGTTTTCGAGCAACTGCAGGTCGAGGGTTATCTGTGCAGCCGGACCGGCGCCGGGACCTGGGTGAATGAACGATTGCCAGACGGTGACCTGCGAGGGAGCAGGCGTTCTCCGCTTCCGGCCGTGGTTCGCCCGGAACCAATGGTGGGGCTCCCCTGCAACGGGCCGTCTCGCCCATTTCGGGTTTATGAGCCGGCGATTGCGCACTTTCCGGTGAAGGTCTGGACGCGACTCGCGAGACGTCGGCTGGCGGCCTTTTCTTCGTGGCTGCGCACTGAGCATGATGCCTGCGGTTTCGCACCGCTTCGCGAGGCAATTGCCGATTATCTCGCTTCTTCACGCGGCGTGAAGTGCTATCCGGATCAGATCATGATTGTTTCCGGTATACAGCAAGGCTTGGACCTGCTCGCGCGCGTGCTTCTGAATCCCGGAGACCCGGTGTGGATGGAAGAACCGGGCTACTTCGGCGCTCTCATGGCGTTTCGGAACGCGGGCGCCAGGATCGTCCCTGTTCCCGTTGATGACGAGGGTCTTTCCGTATCGGCAGGCATGAGCTTGTGTGCGCACGCGAAGGCAGTCTATCTGACGCCCGCGCATCAATTTCCCCTGGGCATGACGATGTCGCTGGACCGGCGTCTGGCACTACTCGACTGGGCCAGCCGGGCGGGCGCCGTTGTGATTGAGGATGACTACGACAGCGAGTATCGGTTCGAAAGTCGTCCTGTTCCCGCTTTGCAGGGTCTGGATGCCAGGTGCAACGTAGCCTTCGTCGGCACCTTCAACAAAGTGCTGTTCCCCTGGCTCCGTCTCGGATATGTTGTTTTGCCTCCGACGCTGGTGGAGCCATTTCTGGCATTGCGGTACGCAACGGAGTTCCGCTGTGCCGGCCTCGACCAGGCCATCCTGTGCGACTTTATTGTCGCCGGCCACTTCGGCCGCCATATACGGCGAATGCGTGAACTCTATGC
>DASQVJ010000397.1:0-11877 GCA_035640835.1 Bryobacteraceae bacterium | reverse complement strand
TATCGAAAGCTCGCGCAGCGCTTTCAGCTTGCGTGACCGCAGTGTGAAGATCGTCAATTCGATCGAGGACCTGATGAGTGTGCGCAACCCATCCCGCAGCATCAATAAGCCGGGAAATCGACGAAAGCGACGTCGCTGCCGCGGCAATCAGGATGAGCATCGCCATCGCGAAAGCCACCCGCGCGCGGCTAAGCTGCAAGAAGCGCATGTCGGCGGTCGACTCGTATTGTAGGCCTGGGCTCATAGCGGGGTCAAAACCAGTTCTCCCGCTCGACCCTGCCTGATTTGGCGACAACTCCTCGCTCGGTGGTGCTGCGAATTTCGGCAATGTGCTGCGAAATTGCGCAGGTCGCGGTTACTTAGGCTGGTCGAAACGGGTCTCAATCCCCCTGTGTTGAGCAATTGGTTAGCCGTTTTGAAACTAAAGGTCCACTCTAGGGTATCGGCCAAAGAAATGTAATAAAAACAAAGACTTGCCGGGATTTGGCTTCGTTTCGTCAAAAACCCGGCGAAGTCTTCCGCGGCGCGACGCGATCCGCGGACTGATCGGTCGGTTGGCGTCCGTCATGAGGCATGGAGGCCCGGTGGCCCCAGAGCCGGTCGAGGCCTACGACGCGGGCGCTGCGGCCGTCCCGCCGCAAATAAACCCTCACGCTCGACGCACCGGCGCCTGCCGCAACGTCTGCCACCAGGAACTCGGTGTTCGGCGCTGCCGCAACCGCTGCGTTCACGTCAGGCCCTTCTAACGCGGATAACGGCGTTGCAATGCCAGTCTGGTTGTTGAATGTCGACCATCTTATGGTCCACCGCTCCGAAGATGGCTGAAGGTCCGTGAAGCGCAACCTCCCTTCTTCAACGCGGAATCGATCCAGCGGTGCCGTTCCGGCGAGAAACGCGCGGACGACCCTGTCACGACGCTCGATGAGACACTTTGCCACCCAACCCGCAGCAACCGGATCGGACAATTCACCGCTTTTCACAACTGCGCGAATCTCTTCGTCTGTAAACGCTGCAACCTGCTTGGCCGCCCAGAAGGCATCATCGCGATCCATCAGGTCGAACGCTGGGTTCGGATAGTTCGGCTTCCAGTCCTTAGGTTCGAAGACGCTGAATCCAAAGCGGCCAACCCCGATGAGGTGCGGGTAATGCGCGCGCATCCAACGCGGGACATAGATCCCCAGCGTCGCCATCTGCACGGCCGTAGGTTTCAGGTCCACAAAGTACTCATGGCCGAGCCGTGCGTCCTTCTTATCCACGCCATCGGTGCCCATCGCGGCCGTGAAGTCAATCAGGTAGTGACGAACAAAACGGCGCCCGTTCTCATCGACGATGGTGTCAAGCGTATTCTTGGCCTTTGCGTCGGTGTTATTCAGCCAGCCATAGAACACGCGCAAGCCCCGCAATTCACGGTGGTCCTCGTGCGGAACGATATCGTTCGGATCATCGCTGCGAGTCCCGGTATATAGGAATGGACCGAGAATCTTCCCCTCAATGTAGCGGCTTGCCAAGGCGCGGTAGCGGCCCTGATTGTCCGTTGACAGAGGTTTGAGCATGTCTTCAACATCCGCCTCAGACAGCGTGCGCCTGTGCCCGGAAGCATCGTGGTAGATAGCGCGTCCACGCAGGAGGAGCTGGTGGCGACGGTAGTACACGACGGAATCTTCCGGAACGTTGTAGCCGAGCGCATACATGAACTTGCTCGTGATCACGTCCGCCGCGGAGGCCGTCTCGGGATCCAGAGGCGAGTCGAATTTCAGCACATAGCGGTGACCCCGGGCATCTTCAATCACGAACCCCGGACTGATTCCATCGTTCTTGCCGGCCACAATGCGCCACGGTTGCGAAGGGTCCGGTGAATCGGCTCCCGGTCCTCGCACGAGTTCGTCAATCGACATTCGGTGAAAAGCATGGCGGTTCGTGTACCAGGAACTATCCGGCACTTCCCCGAGAGTGTTGATATTGCGAGCCGCATGGGGCCTGCGCTTCTCAGGGTCTTCGCGTCGCGGCTCAACGAACGTCTGTTCGATGAAGTCGTACATGTCGTTGATGTCCGCACCTTTCAACTGGCCGACGTCGAGCGGCGGCGGTTCACGGAGAAGTGGGTCGTCTGGAAGGAAACGTACCACAGCCGCGCCGAAGCTAGCCGCTGTCGCCAGACCGAAGGCTGTGATCAGAAAACGTTGTTGAAGCGAACCCATATCTGAAATCCCTCGCGGCTAAAGCCGGTGTCGATGCGAAGTGCGGTAGTGTGTTGACTCTTGAAACGGAACCCAAAGCCATAGCTGCGTTCCATGTCGTGCACATTCCATTGCGACCAGTCATTGAAGACCTTGCCGGCATCAATGAACGCGGCCATTTCAAGAACTGTCGAAGCTTCCCACCGGTATTCCGCCGTGGTCGCAATCAGGTTGTCCCCGTAGAAGCGGAATGCACGGAACCCTCGCAAATCATAGGGCCCACCGAGCCTGGGTTGCAGATAAAACGGCACCCGCTGGTTTCCTGAGGTGGTTGTCAGCGATGAAATGCCATGCAGGGCAATTACCCGCTTTTCGTTGAAGAAGGGAATGAACTGCCGCGCCTCCATGTCGAACCGCCCGAAGCTGAAGGCCCCAAGGTCTCGGTCCGAATTGTGGACGTACTGGCCCGAGTAAAACCCGCCTCGCGTCGTCTCGCTGAGGTAGTTGCGCCAGTCATACGATAGAAATGCCCCTGTTTGCCAAAAGCTCGTTTGCTTGTCGATTCCCGGCGCCTGCGCAGGTGTGAACTCTTGCTCTGTGTTGATAAAGGCCGAACGGTTCCCCGGCCCGACGTTGACCGCAAGCAGGCCGCCGATCGCCCCTGCTTGAACCCTCCTGAAGGGTTGGATGCCGGGCCTTAATTGAACGTGGGTATCTTCGAGCCGGTAGTCGCTTCGCGCGCCTTTTTGGGAATTGGGCCCAGAGCCGTAATACTGCATTGAGGCGTAGTCTCGGTGTATCACGGAGAAATTGACAAATGCGTGGTCGTTGGCCAGCTTGGGGGCCAACAACTCCATGCCGCCCTGATACCAGGCCCTGGTCGAGCCGGCTGCAGATATCCGAAACACCAGATTGCCGTCAAGTAGATCCGATCTCCTGTACTCCGGCCCGAGTGCGAATCCCGACCCGTTCGCCATGTTGCCGAGACGAAGATGCAGTCCGTCCGACTTACCAAACAGCGGATCGAGCCACCGTTTCTGGATTCGGGTCACCAACAGCTCAGATTTGGGCTTTGCGAAAGGTGTAAGGTGTTTTGCTTTCTCATCGCGTGCCTGCTCAATCTGTCCGGCACGCGTCTCCTGTGCCTGACCTATGTGGGTGCACGTGAAGAGTATGAGGCTCCATTGCAGGACGAGTGTGGAGCTTCTTTGCTTGCTCGGGTAGCTTGTTTCAGTCACGCGTTCTAAGATGCCTTAGGCAGATCGCATTGCACGGAGAGCGCCAATCCTCTTAACCTCTAGGCGAAACGCTCCTGAGCGACTCTATGCGGCCAATCAGCGCTGAAACCGGGATGAGAACCAAACACTGTGTGGTTGAAAATGTGTCAAAAAAAACAGGCGCCACCTCCGTCAAGGGAACGCCGGCCCACGCATCGCGACTTCGCGTTACGCCTGTTTCGGCGGGAAGTGCTTGAAGGCACTGTCGACCATCTTGTCGATCGTCTTGTCTTTCTGAACGTCGGCCAGATGGTACCCCGTATTGGTCAGGAACGCGCGCCACACAAGCTGATTGGTGTGGGCATCCACCACATCGATGACCGCATTTCCTCTGACGTAGCGATTGACGTACACGTCGCCGCCGTACCATCCCATGCGACCCCGACCCCACGCCGGGACGTAATCAAGGTCCTTCTCGTTCTTAGCGTTGATGTGGTACGTCAGGTAGAGATCTGGGTTACTTCTGACCTGCCGCAATCCCTTCGCGGTCAAATCGCGGTTGACTTCCTGCTCGATCCTCTTAGCTATGAGGGAGTTGTTGACGACACTCTTAGCCTGCCGCTCGGGGATTTTCCAAGCGAACGTGCGATAGCGCTCGAAATTCGCGCCACGATCATAGTCCGTCTTTACGCCGGCGAACGCCATTGATGCAAATGACAGCGTGGCTACTGCCACCCCGATCATTACTCGATTCATGAGCTTTCTCCTCTTTCATCCGACATGGCTTGTCAGCCAGCCACTGTGATGGACGAATTACCTCGCATCCGGCAGCTACCGCCGAGTGGGTAAATGTGACCTACCCCGGGTGGGAGTACGCAGAGACATCGCGAAATACCCTTGCGGGGGGAGCAGCGCGGAGTAAAGGAAGTGCTTCTAATTCAGTGGAGAGGGAGTCCAAGCCGGAGACTTCAAGAGTGCCCCGAGGAGATATTGAATATGGCAGCCAAAGCTGAAGCCGTCCTCATCAAGCACGACGTGCCTGAGCCCTTATTCGATCGATCGAACCATTCGGTATCCGGCTTCACGTCTAAAATCTACCAACGCCTGCAGAATCGATCGAGAAGAGCGCATGTGGCGAGCTTTCTCGGCTTGTTTGTGGGCGTCGCGCTGCTCGACCTTGCGGTGGACCCGGGCATTTCCCTCTACTGCCTGTATCTGGTCCCGGCGCTGTACGCCGCCTGGTTCCTGGGACCCGGCTGGGGTTACTTGACTTGCGCTCTAAGCGCCCTCGTGTGGCTGGGTGATGACTTCATCCAACAGCAGTTCTACAGGCATGCGTTTGCTTCGTACGGGGATCTGCTCAACAGGGGAACAGCCATGGCCCTTATCGTCGTCCTGGTAAAGCTATTAAAGACCGTCTCGGAAAACCAATATGAGATGGAAACGCGTCACGTGCAGCGAGAGTTGGATATGGCGCGCGAAGTACATTCGCGCTTGCTGCCTTCGAAGATCCCGTCGTCGTACTCGTCGTTGGATATCAGCTACACGTATGAGCCCGCGCTGGTCATCGGCGGGGATTACTATGACTTCATCCCGATTACCCCTGACCGGTTGGCAATCGTGGTGGCCGATGTCTCTGGTAAAGGACTGTCGGCTGCACTGCTCATGGCGTCCCTCCAGGGCTTGGTGCGCAGCAACGTCGCATTGCATCAGATGGATCTTGCTGGTCTGATGGACGGGTTGAATAGTTCACTTTACGAACTCACGGCGCTCAACCGGTTCGCAACGCTATTCTTTGGAATCATCGATACAGCGAACAAGACCCTCGATTACGTCAATGCAGCGCAGAATCCTCCGCTTCTCTTCGGATGCGGTCAAGTTGCGAATCCGGATGTAGAGGTGCTCGATCATGCCGGCCTGCCGCTCGGCGCTATGCCTGCAAGTCAATACCAGTCGAGCCAGCTTCCATTGTGTGATGGAGATGTTCTGGTCGCCTATACGGATGGACTTCCGGAAACTCGGAATGCAGAGGGGGAGGAGTTCGGTGAAGAGCGGCTTCGGGAAGCAGTCAGAGGCGTGCTCTCGCGGCCTGCCGCGGAGATTCGGGAGCACGTTCGAATGCAGCTTCGTGAGTTTGCCGGAGAAACGCCCGCGGTCGATGACCTCACATTGATGATCGCCAAGATCAAATTCAAGAAGCGGAGCTGATCGAGAACGCGCACCTGGCACTGTGGCGATTTTTGCGACACCGTGCCGGTAAATCGAGCATCTTCTCTGTCTCGGCGCACACGCGCGACGTGACCTGCCATCTTTTAAGCATGGAAGTCCGGTTGCTAGCCGAAGTCGAAGGGAGCGCAATTATGCAACGCGTGAGGACCTTCGGCAGGTCGGTGCAGGGGTCTATGGACTCGGGATCTTGGGCCGGCTGATGACTGGATCCACCCAGTCGAACGTCCTTGAACCCGGGGGGCCTTGTGCGCTTGTGATCTTCGGCGTTGCCGGTGACCTGACACGCCGGCTGCTCTTGCCCGCACTTTATAACCTTGCCACCGACAATCTGTTATCGAAATCATTCGTCATCATTGGGTTTGATCGCGCTGAACTGACAGCCGACGCATTGCGGGACCGGATGCGTTATGCGGTGCACGAATCCGCTTCGAACAGCGTCGATCCCACCATTCTGGAGTGCCTGGCAGCGCGCCTGATGTACGTCCGATCCGATTTCGATGATCCAAGCGGCTACGAACATCTGGCTACACAGATTCAACAAGCCGACGCGCAGTTTCAGATTTCAGGTAACTACCTGTTCTACATGGCGACGCCTCCAGAGGCCTTCCCCAAAATCGCGCAGAGATTACACCTGCTCGGTCTGCTTCGCCAGACCAGCGATCAATGGCGGCGAATGGTGGTGGAAAAGCCGTTCGGTCATGATCTGGCATCAGCACGCAAGCTCAACCGCGATCTCGCAGCGGTTGCTGAGGAATCGCAGATCTACCGCATTGACCACTTCCTCGGCAAAGAGACAGTTCGCAATATTCTGGTTTTCCGAATGGCGAACGACATCTTTGCGCCGATCTGGAACCGGCGCTTCATCGATCACATTCAGATCACGGTGGCTGAAACAGTGGGCGTCGGCAGGCGTGGCGCTTTTTACGACCATACGGGCGCTCTGAGGGACATGGTCCCGAGCCATCTGATGCAGTTGCTCAGTTTCGTGGCTATGGAACCTCCGAGTTCGCTCGCGGCTTCAGCCTTACATAACGAACAGGTAAAGGTTCTCGAGGCCGTTCCGGATTTGAGACTGGAAGTCCTCAGACGCTGTGCAGTGAGGGGTCAGTATGCAGCAGGGACATCGGGCAACGAACCAGTCCCTTCTTACCGGCTGGAACCAGGTATCGCGCCAGAGTCCGACACGGAAACATACATTGCATTGAGGCTGATCGTGGACAATTTGCGCTGGGCAGGTGTCCCGTTTTATCTCCGCACGGGCAAGCGCCTGGCGACGCGCCGAACCGAAATTCTGATTGAGTTTCGCAGAGGTCCTCTGTCGCTTTTCCAAATCCGTTCCACGCCGCCAGGTAACCGGGTGATCATGCATCTCCAGCCGGACGAGGGCATAGGTCTCGAGATTGCGGCTAAGTCGCCAGGCCCCGCTATGGTGATTTCGCCAGTCACGATGGGTTTCTCCTACCGCGACTACTTTGGCCAGGAGAATCGAACTGGATATGAGACGCTCCTGTACGACGCAATCATTGGCGACGCGAGCCTTTTCAGAAGAGCGGACGTTGTTGAAGCGGGATGGAAAATTGTCGATCCGCTGCTTAGCGATACGGATGACGTGCGCGGGCCGCTTTACTTCTATCGCGCTGGGTCTGAGGGTCCGAGGGCGGCCCAAGATCTGTTGCATCGCGAGCAGCGTGAATGGAGGCCGTTGACTATCGGACGATCCCCTTCCGCACAGCGTACAAAATGAGATCCGGGACACTATGTAGTCCGAGCTTCTGGAGGATGTGGGCGCGGTGAGTCTCTACGGTGTAGAGGCTCAAGTGAAGCATTGCCGCAATATCCTTGTTGCTCTTCCCTTCGGCCACGAGTTGGAGTACCTCACGCTCGCGCGTGGTCAGCAATTCATAGCTGTCCTCTTCACCTCTTTCTTTGAGCTGACGGACATAGTCCTCCAGTAACAAATTGCTGATTTCCGGGAGAAAGTACGATTTGCCGTCGGTCACCGCGCGCACTGCCCGAATCAGGTCAGCCTGAGCCGAGTCTTTCAGCAGATACGCGCGAGCGCCGGCTTTGAGTGCGCGTATGACATAACTCTCGTCGGAATGCATGCTCAGCACGATCACGCTGGTCTTGGGATTTTTGGTAACTATCTGGCGAGCCGCTTCGATCCCATTCAGCTCAGGCATTGCAATGTCCATCACGACCACGTTGGGGGCTTCCTTGTCGGCGAGTGCGACCGCTGAGCGCCCGTCCTCGGCTTCGCCGACAACCACGAAGCCTGGTTCGCGCTCCAGTAGCAAGCGCAGCCCCGCCCTCACGACGGTGTGATCATCTGCGAGTAAGATTCGAATCGAGTTCATACTGTCACCTCATGAACCTCTGCGGCGCCTTGCGGTAATGGAATCTCGGCGCGTACAATGGTGCCCTTTTCGATGTCTGACCAAACCTCCAATTCACCGCCAAGAGATCTGACTCGCTCTGACATCCCTATCAGTCCCAAGCCTCGTGTTGAATGCGGGTCGAAACCCCGCCCGTCGTCCTTGATCATCACAAGAAGCCGATCGCCCTTCTTCGTGACCACGACTTGCGCCTTTCTAGCGTGCGCGTGGCGCTCCGTGTTGTGTAGCGCCTCCTGGACCACACGATAGATGCACGTCTTGTAATCGTCGGTCAAGTTGTCTGCTAACTCTCCCGCCGCAACCTCGACGCGAATGCCTGAACGACGCGACAATTCTCGTGCTTGCCAGCGAAGAGCTGGCGTCAAGCCCAGATCATCCAACATCGATGGCCGAAGGAGCAGGGCAATGTTCCTGACGGCGCTGAGACTGCTCTCGCCAAGCCGGCGAATGCTCTCAAGTACGTGCGACGCTTCAGGATTACCCGCGCACGGTGCTATCGCCGAGAGATTCCCCGTTTCTATGAGCAAGGCGCTGAGTGACTGACCCACTTCGTCATGCAACTCTCGCGAGATCGCACGGCGTTCCTGTTCTTGTGCATCCACCAGCTTCGCCGAGAGCCGCTGCAATTCGCTCCGTGCACGCAGGACTTCGTCGTAGCGAAGCCTGGCGTCCTTCGCGAGCCCCAGAATGTGGGCAATGCTGAGCGCGGCGACTCCGAACCCAAACGTCAGGGTAAGGCCGAGCACACCGATTGTCCGGTTACGGAAGCGCTCGAAGACCTGTGCTGACTGCACGTCTCCAACATGCAGCGCCCGGTCGTTCAACGCTCCCATTCGGTCCGCAATATTGAGAATCCTCGTCCGCCGTGGGAGGATTTCCTGGTGCAGAAACGCCGGCCCTTGCCGCCGCATAGTCGGCGCATCCCAAGCCATGGCAGAATCGACGACTTTCCAATAATTGCCTAGTTCGGTTTTTAGCTTTATAACGAGATCCCGTTCCTCGCCGCTACCTGAATTTGAATACGCTTGGAGCGCCTTATCCAGATCCGTTCGCCGCTTGGAAAGGTCTGGACGACGGGAGGGAAGGGTGGAATCGATCAGAGCATCTTCAACAACTGTGCCCGCTGTGTACAAGCGATGATGTAGTTGTCTGAATGCCTGGTGATGCGCGAGATAGTTCTCTGTGAGATGCGCATGGTCGGCTTCCAACTGCCGCAGGACACGGATGGAATCCGCGCCGCCGATCGCCATGATGGCGATAAGTCCTCCGAAGCCGGCAAGCAATGCCGGCCGAATCGTGAATCTCGAAGTCTTTACGATCGAACCAAGCATTTATTGGTGAGATGACAACATCGCTGGTACGTCCAAAGGTCGGGTCTGACGCTCGCCGCGAGCGCCAGACGTCCGAACTGATCAGGCAAGACGTTTCGAGAAGAGTCGAATGCCCAGCGCGGCACCGAACGATCCCAAACCCACGAGAGCCACTAATGGCATATCGCTGGCGGTTTGTGGAAGCTGGTCAGGCGTGGAAGGCATCGCCGTTGCCTCTGTCGGAGCGGGCGGGGCAGCTGGGGCAGCCTGCGCGGTTTCAATTGGCTGGGCTTGCGGAGTGACGGCCGCAACCGTGGCCTGCTTCATTTCCGTTACGCTTGGTGCTTCAGGTGTTTCTGCCGGCTTCGAGATATTAGAGGCCATCTCGGACGGCATGGCGAGCACTGGTCGATTCGTCCGGTTCGCAAGCGCAACCGCACGGGCTTTCGGGTAGACAAATTCGCTCCCATAGTCATCGCCCGGATAGAACCATTCGTGGATTGCTTCGGGCGCCCCGCTGGCTCTTTCTTCAAACGTGATCACAGTCTTGCCCGAAGGCTCCATCCGGTAATCCGTAATTGCGAGGATGGTTGCGAGCAGATGGTTGTTCTCCGCGTTGAAAATTTGAACAACGTTGCGATTCGGTACCGACGAATCCAGCACTTTGAAGACGTACTTGCCGGCTGGCAACACCATGCCCGGAATCTCCACTGGCGCGCTGAAGGTGACTTCAGTCATCTTGTTCACTTGATCGGCGCTCGCTACCGGGGTGAGGCAAAGTACACCCGCTAGCAAAGCAGTGCTAATAACACCGCTTGTGAAGTTCCGTTTGCCGATAGTCATGTTTACTCTCCTTGCAGGTTCGCGGCCATCGTTTGTGGCGCTCGAACCCTTGCGATTTCAGAATAGGTCTGAGCACTGCGCGGGCCTATCGCGTGGAGTCGTGATTCTTGGCGGGGTATTCTCGGGAGCTATGCGTGCAGCCGGCTTCCTTCTAGCTCGCGATGCTCAGTGAGGTGCTTGAAAACTCGACAAGGCCTGTTTTAAAACAGAACACGTCTTATGCGGCCTCTATCATGTGCCTACCGTTCTCGTGTGTATGACACTTCACCAGGTCTGCTATGGTCCGCCCTCGCCGTGGTCGTCGGATTGCATTGCCACTGAGCGCCGGGACGTTGGTGGCACTGCAAAGACCTCCAAACAAGAGCCGCGGACAGTTATTCATCAATCCGCACATTCGGCCACGTCGCGGGGGAGTGAAGCGCAAATGAGTAGTGATGAGATAAACACCACAAAACAGATCCTGGAAAGCAAACTACACCAGCTTTCGCGATCCAGTACGTCCCGCGACTCGATCGCAGTGGAGCACACCGCTGATCCACTGGACACGACTCAGGGTGCTGTGGAGCGCGAGATGGAAACTCGACGACTCGATCACAACGCCGCTCTGATCCGGCAGGTTCGAGCTGCAATCCACCGGATAGAACGGGGAGAATACGGCGTGTGCCTCGAGTGCGAAACGCCCATCTCGAAAAAGCGACTGGTTGCGGTACCTTGGGCAGCACTCTGCATTCATTGCCAGGAGTATGCTGACCTCGCAGGGCGCGCTGTTGATGGGTTTCTGGATGATGGACTTGCTTCGTCACCGGAAGGCCCCAGCTTTGTGCAATAGCCCGGTCGTCATCGGTTCCTTCATGGAAGTGCGAACTCGTCGGCGGCAGGGGGCGAGTTCGCTATCGGGATTTCCTAAGAGCCCAAGCAAAATAGCCAACAATGGCGACGTTAATCAAGATGATTGCCAGGTGCAAGGCAGAAGGATGTTTAATGAGTGCGGCCAGTTCCCACGGCAGATAAAGCAGCCCTGATAGCAAGCCGAACCACTGCGCCCAAGTACGCTGCTTCCACAGGCCATACGCCTCGATGAACCGAACACCGGAATAGAACATCGCGGCAGACGCGATCATCCACAGATTCGTGTCCGTCACCTTCGATGCTGCATTGAGGATTACGCCATAGAGGCGACCATCCTCACGCACGTGCAGTCTGCCAAGAAGTGTTTCAGCAACGTCCTCCACATCCTTGTGTACTAGCGAGAGCAGACCGAAGGCGGCCAGCAGGACGAGTACTCCCTTCAAGCCTTCGTAGACCGCGACGATACGATTGCCACGGCTCGTAAACGGGTTCGTCTGAGGTGTCGGTGTTTGCGGCTGTCCTTTTACTTGGCCCATACGGGTCGCCCCGGAGGCAGTGGCGATGTGGTCCAGCCACCGCCAAGAGTGTCCATCAGCAGTATGGCAGCAGTGCAACCGTGGCCCAAATGAAGGTGTGGGCCGTCACCCGGAAATACCGGCTGCCGTCTGGAAGGTGCCGACTTCGGCGTTCGCCGGTGCCTCCGAACGTCATCTGACTGAGGCCTGGCCCAGCGTCGGATTCCTGGGGCAGCTTTCGGGAAATTCAAGCCATCCCACAAAACCCTCCGTCACGGTACTAAGCTGGAGTGCGAGATACAGTGACGAAGTTAAGGCTCACCTTGAGGACGAGCAGCACT
>DASQVJ010000396.1:0-5802 GCA_035640835.1 Bryobacteraceae bacterium | reverse complement strand
CCACACAAAGGGACCCGCGCCTTCCGACGGCCCACAGCAGTTTGTCGAGTTGCTGCCGTCGCTCAAGCGCTTGAATGAAGACCTTCGCGAAGAGATCGACAAAGGACGCATCGAGCTCAGCCTGCAGCCGCGAGGTCTGGTCGTAAGCCTGAAGCAGGCGGCGTTCTTCCCTTCTGGCGGAGACTATATTCCGCCCGAGACCCACGAGGCCTTGGAGAAGGTCGCGAGCGTCATCAGAAAACTTCCGAATCCCGTTCGACTGGAGGGTCACACGGACGCGATCCCAATCAACAACTATCGGTACCGAAATAACTGGGAACTGTCGTCTGCTCGAAGCATCGCTATGCTCGAGCTGTTCGAGCAGCGCTTCCATGTACCTCGAGCGCAGATGGCAGTCTCGGGATATGCCGACACATTCCCGGTCGGCGACAACGGCACAGAGCAAGGGCGCGCACAGAACCGTCGTGTCGACATCCTGATCATGAACGAGCGAGGTTCTTTGTCCGAGCCGGAGCGCAAGAGCGTAAACGCCGCAATGATTGGAGCGGCTTCAGCCAGTCCCTCCGCTCACTGACGCTGTACTGAGTCATCCAGATTGGACGAGCGACCCTCCAGGTGGTCGATCATTACCCGTGCTGCATTCTGGCCCGCAGCTTTTTTCGAAGTGCCCTCGCCAGACGAGGTCAGATGCGGCCCGAGGCGAACTTCAATCATGAATGTCTTGGCATGCTCAGGTCCGCTTTCCCGAATGATGACGTAGCGCGGTTGCGGCAGGCCCAGAACCTGAGCCTTCTCCTGCAGCGCCGTCTTGTAGTCAGCGATGTGCGGATCACCGTTGTTGTCGTTGCGCCAATCGTCGATCACTTCGCGCATCACGAACACTCGAGCTGTCTCAATTCCGCCATCCAGGTACATGGCCGCAATCAATGCCTCGAGCGCGTCCGCCAGCAGTGCCTTCTTCTGACGACCGCCGCTCATCTCTTCGCCGCGTCCCAAATGGAGGTAATCGCCGAGGTTCAGACCTTTGGCGATACGAAACAGATGCGCGGCGCTCACCAGGTGAGCCTTCAGCTTAGAGAGTTTTCCTTCGGGATAGAGGGGATGGATCTGGACGAGTGCTTCACTAACCAGGAAGCCCAGAATCGCATCGCCCAGAAACTCGAATTGCTCATTGTCGAACAGAGCAATGTTGTCGGGCTTGCGATCTGTGCAAACTGACTTGTGGGTAAGGGCGCGGACCAGCAGGTTCTTGTCGCGAAAGCTGTGGCCAATGCGCGTTTCGAGAACCTGCAGGTCCGCCGCCATCGAGACCTTATTGCTTCTTCGCTGCCTTCAGCTTATTCGCATTCGCTTTCTCGGATTCCGCCACCTGCTTGATCTGCGGATGCAGATTGGGAGTTGCCAGCACCTTGTCAGCCATCGCGATCGCTTCATCAGGCTTGCCCGCCTGATTGTACGCCGCAACCAGGCGCACCATCGTGCCCGGATCAGGCTGCGAGCTGGCATCGATACTCGCCTTGAACTCGGTCGCAGCCACATCGAATTTCTTCCGTACCATGGCTGACATTCCGAGCGCCTCGTGTGCCTGCGCCGTATAGTCCTGCTTCGCCGCATTCCATTGTTCATCCGTGATGTCCGGACGAGGCTTCTCGGCCTTGGCGATCAGATCGAGCGCGGACTTTGCGTACTTCTCCGACTGAGCCAGCTTTTCTTCTTTGTCCAGATCATGCTCACGGGTTTTCTGTGCAATGCCGCTAGCCAGCAACAGCATGGCAGGGTAGTTTTGCGGGTCCGCCTGCAGAGTTCGCTCGGAGTAGATGATCATCTTCTCGTAATCATTCTTCTGCTGGGCTGAGAAGGCCGCAAGCTGCAAAGCGACCGCCTTGAATTCGGTGTCGGCGAACTTGCTCAGCAGGTTCTCCACCGCCTGAATTCGAGCGTCCGGAGTCTGCGCATTCATGATCGCCATCACGGCTTCTGCTTCCTTGGGCGACTTCGGTTGCGGTTGCTTCTGTGCAACCAGGAGGCCGGTCGCCAGCAAAAAGGCTCCAGCCGCGTTCATCCAAACCCGGTTCATATTTGAGATCTCCTTAGTCCTGATTTTGTGAGGCCGCGAGTGCCTTTTCTGCCTCGCGCCGCGCGGCCGGCGCGCCATTCATGTTTGCCAGCACGCTTCGATAATATCGGATCGCCGTCTCGCGATCTCCTGCGAGATCGCTCAGGCGGCCCAGGTAGTATTCGCTCCAGGAGCGTGTCACATCGTCCGGATGCAGCTCAAGAGACTTCTGAAACAGCTTCTCGGCCATCCCGGGGCTCTTTTGGAACACTGCGATCCTCGCAAGCTGAAAATAGGCTCTCGGATGTAGTGCCTTCTCATCGAGCTCCAGAACCTTGAGAAACGTCTCGCGAGCTTGCTCGTAATTTTTCGCGGCCGAAAGCTCTTCGCCTTTCACGAACAGTTCTTCGCCTTTGGTCGGAGCCTTGGCGGCGGCCGGTGTCGCCGGCTTCGAAACCTCGCGCTTGCTGGCGAACTCCACCTTGTCGAGCCTTTGGGCCTCTTTCTTCAGGTCCATTGCCGAGATCAAGTCTGGGAAATAGAGCCTGAGCGCCGATTCCTGGTGTTCATAAACGGGCAATCGCTCGGCAAAGAAGGGAGTCATGACGAAGCCCTCGCTGAGCGCCGTTTGCACCAGGCGAGCACGATCCGCCTCAGGCGCCAGCCGCGCCTCGATCGCCTTGATCAGACACTCCGTCACCAGCAGAAGGAAATCGGATTTATAGGATTGGTCGAGCAGCGGCGCGCCTTCCGCGTAATCGATCATCCCCTTCTTCTTGTTGACCTCAGCCGAGAATTTGTAGGGCAGAGGGTCGATCAGGTAATGAAAGTACGCATGCCGGATGTCTTGAACGGGCGGATCCTGAGCGGGCGACAGCACCAGGTAATAGTCTTCGGCATAGCTTCGAGTCTGCGTCTTACCCGGAGCTCCAAGCAGATCGAGAAAGATCTGAAAGCGCCGGCCCATGTAGCCGCTCGTGAAGCTGCGAGTGTAGCCGTTCGCTTCGCTGGTTGCCTTCAGCACCGCGGGCTGCGAGTGGGTTAGAGCCTGCTCCAATGTCGGCTGCACCTTCTTCCAGAGCTCGTCGATGGCCGCTTCACGATGAAACTTACTCATCAATCCGGCAAAGCCTTCGAGCGCCTGAACGTCCGGTGGAGTGTCGCCCGGGCGGTACTTCGATTCAAACTCGGGTGGATCCGTAACGCTCAACGCAAATGACATGTATTGTCCGATGTTGGCTCCCGGGTCCGGCCTGCGATGCGCCTCCACGAAGTTGCGCAACTGCGACAGCACTGGAGGATTCTTTTCGCGCACATGTTCCAGGACCACATCCCGCAACTGCGAGTTGACGGGCGATCCGGCGTTGGTCGTCAGACCGGCGGCATTCAACGCCGTCATAACACTGAAGAGGGCAGGGTTGCCGTCGATCTGGTTAACTTCTGCAGCCTGAATGGAGGGAAGTAAACCTAGGGTGCAGAGAAGAAGAAATCGCACGCGTTCGAAAAGTCCGCTTTCAGTTTACCCCGTACGGAAAGGTAAGTGCCTACTGTTCGGATGCCGGCAGGATAGAAGTGCCCCGGTTTTTCACCGTTTTGGGATCTTCGGTCTCTTGTAATTTCGAGCCTCTCTTGGCCGCGGCTTTCTTCTTGCGAGCGCGCGCGAAAAGTGGCTCCACCTCCGGCGTCATCAACACCCACAGGCCATAGGCGCCCAAAATCGTGCCGAGCGGGACTACCAGGATGTTTAAAGCCGAAGTGACGATCAAACCGATTCGGGCGGGCGGGTAATGCTTCATCACCAGATATCCGAACAAGGCGCAGGGAATGCCGACCACCAAGTGCGTGATGACATAAGTAACCCCGAGCAGGGCGAACACCTCGTCATTGAACGCTTCATAGATGTTGTGGAGGTTACCTTGTCCGATCAGGAAGCCGGCACTGACCAGCAGACCCACGATGCCGTAAATGACATTCAGGACGCCAAGTGTTCTAACGTGCTGGTCCATCTGTACTTACCTTAGGATAGCGGATCCACCTAGTCATCCCTGTTACTCTCTTCCACCTATCGGCGAATTTTAATGTCCGCAATAACTCTGCGCCCGCCAAGGCAAAGACTGGCCCCCAGATCAGCCACCGATCCGGCGTCGATCCATTCCAGACGCCGAGGATGTGCCATTCGATCAGCACTCGATACGCAAAGGGCATGATCGCGAACGCCAATAGAAACGGAAGCAATGGGAAGAGAGGAACGAAAGGCGCCAGCCAAAGCAAATACCAGGGGTGGCAATTGGAAGAGACGAGCAGGAGTGCTGTGAGCGTCGCGAGGATTTTGGCTTCCAGGCGCCACTGTCGAAGTGCGAAGAAAACGGCTGCCACGCCTGCCAGGGCGAATGCAAGCTTCTTGGCGCCGCTCGGCGTGCCTGCTATGGCCAACAGAAGCCCGTGCAAACTGTCATTGTTGCGCCAGCCGCCAACGAATCCGGTCATGAAGCGCAGGTTCTCGTCGACATTGCCGAGATAGTGGAGGCTCGTGGCGGCCAAAGGGACCATCGCAAGGAGCGCGAAAGACAACCGGTTCTTTCGCGGAGTGGCGCTGAGAAACGCAGGTATTAGAATCGCAGGCCACCACTTCGCGGCAATTCCAACGCCAAGCGAAACAGCGCTCCACGCGGGCTTCTCTTGACGGAGCAGCAGGACGGCTACAACCACCGCGAGCACGGGGACAGCATCGTTGTGGCCATTCCACCAAACCTCGACCAGTGGCAACGGGAGAAAGGCATAGAGCGGAAATCGCTGCTTGCCTAATAACCTGTAGCTCGCCGCGAGGATCCCCAATTCAGCGATGGCAAACGGAAGCTTGAACCAGAAGGTCTGCGTCACCGGATTCGGGGTCGCGAGACTGACGACCTTGAACCAGGCAAGTTCGAGCAGCGACAGCACTGGTCCGTAGCCTGCTTTGCGATCGTGTCCGACCACTTTTGCGTAGGTCTCGTCGCGCAGCCCCGACCAGCGCGCATCATCAGGACGGGCCTGATACACTTCACCTCCAGCGGCCTGAAGCTTGCCTTCCCAGCGGTAACGGTAAAGGTCATCAGACAACGCCGGAGGCAGCGTCCACGCGATCAGACGGAGCGAAATGGCGATCGCCACCACCAGTGTTGGCGAGGCGGGTCGACGTAAGAGAAGAAACGCCGAAGCCAGATATACTAAGTTGATGCCCAGTAACGCGGTTATGAGTAAGTCTGGGCGTTGGTTCCGAATGGCTGCATGGCATCCAATCAGAATTAGCGACATCAAGATGGGCGGAACAACTACGGCAGACATAGTCGCGTTCCCCGCCACTACAGGACCGTGTCAGGAATAGCTATGGTATCAACCGCTCTGCAAAGTGGTTTGTACGCGCTCGCCGTATCTCCTCTCGATCGGGTGCTGGCAGGCTTTAACGATCGAACCTTCGCCGGCATTCACCAATTAGCCTGGTTCGATTGGGCGATGCTTATCCCCTATTTCACGTTACTGATCGTGTTGTCAGTCTTTGGCATGCATCGCTACGAAGTGATCCGAGCTTACCTGAAGCATCGGAAGAAGCTTTCGCTCGAGCCGCCGATTCCCGTCCAGGAATGGCCGCCGGTCACCATCCAACTGCCTCTCTATAACGAGAAGTATGTGGTCGAGCGCCTCATTGAGGAGACGCTCAAGATGGACTACCCCAAGGACAAGCTGCAGATCCAGGTCCTGGACGACTC
>DASQVJ010000395.1:0-10647 GCA_035640835.1 Bryobacteraceae bacterium | reverse complement strand
CTGCCGTTCGACTACGATGCCGTGATCAAGGGAACCCGACCCGAAGCAAACATCGTGCTGAGGCCAGGGGACACCATTGTTGTTCCTCAATAGCCAGTCCTACCCTCGGATCCCGATTCCAATGAAACTCAATCGTGTTCTGCGCCTGGCGCTCGTAGCGACTGTGCTGACCCGCGCACATGCGCAGACGTTGCTCCCCCTGAACAACAAAGCGCTGGGGCCGTCCAACGGATTTCACATCCGAAGCTTCACGGGCTCCTTCGGCTATGGAAGCATCGATATGGCGACAACCGGAGTCGCTGTTCCCGGTCAGGCAATGCTCAGATCGGATGTAGCGGCCTGGGCATCCACCGACCTCAGCTTCACGCACTCGAGCCCCCGCAGTCACTTCGGCATCAGCTACAAGCCGTCGTATTCGGGTCGATTCCAACTGTCGGGACTGCAGTCTTTCAATCAGTTTGTCGGCCTCGACTACAGCAGGGTCGTCAGTCCGAAAATTACTCTGTTCGCCTCACTCACAGCAGACTACAGCAACCTCGAACAGTATCTGTTTCAAACGGGGCCAGTGACGAACTTCTTGAACGACCAGCGCAGCCCGGACGACATCGCCTCCCTGGTGTCGAGCGGTATGGCGGGTCTTGGTGGTCCTGGACCGGCCGTGAGCGCAATGCTCTATGGAACGCGCGTCCTGTCGCTATCCGGGAACGTTGGCGCGTCGTATCGGCCGAATTCCCGCTGGCAGCTCAGTGGCATCGGCACGGTCGCTCGCACTCAAGCACGAGACGTTGCCCAGCAGCCCGGCGTCGCCATCGTGCCTCGCACGAGCATGGAGCAGGCAAGTCTGACCGCAGTGTACTCGCTCACACCACGAACCCAGCTCTCTGTTGACTTTCGCACCTCCAAGGTTGCAAGCCCGCTCGCCGAGTACACAACGAACTCCAACAGCTTCAATCTGACCAGGCGCCTTTCGCAAAAGTGGTTCGCTTCCGTGGGTGCAGGCGCTGGTTCGTTTCGCGCGCCGAGTCAGGCGATCCGCCTGCCGGAAGGTTCGACGTTTATCGGGCAGGCCTCGCTTGGCTATCGCTATCGAGGCTACTCCTTCGTCGGTGCTTACACGCGCAATTCCGGTGATCTCTATGGGCTCGCATCCGCTTCGACGTCCTCCTATTCCGGAAGCTTTGCCTGGAGACAGCGCGGACTCGGCTGGAGCGTGTTCGCCTTTGGAGGAAGGCAACAACTGAGCGGCGGTGCATTCGCCGGCGCAGATGGATGGCAGGCAAGCGCCGGAGTGTCCAAAGCACTCGGACGCCAGGTTGCCTGGGGTGCCACTTACTCGTACCTGGCGAACTCGTTCTCGCCTCAAGTCCTGCAGGTGCGGTCTGTGAACGCCATGAGGTTGTCGCTCACCTGGGTTCCGTTCGTGCGTGATGCCGCGCCGCTTCTGAACGATGACATGGCAGGCACAGGTCGTTAACATATATGGCAACTGCAAAGAAGATTCGATCCACCCCCGGCCAGTTCCTTCCGCTCTCGATTGTGCGGATGGTCTGGAATCGGAAATGGATGATTTGCCTGCTGACGGTTCTGCTGTCGACCGGTGCCGCCCTCTGGATCCGCCGTCTTCCAAACGTGTATCGTGCCGATGCCGTGATCGTCGTGGACTCGCAGAAGATTCCCGAGAAGTTTGTTGCCTCCACGGTTCAGGTGACCCTCAATGACAGCTTGAGCGCGATCAGCCAACACGCGCTGAGTTCGAACAAGCTCCAGGCCATCATCGACGATTACGGGCTATATCGAGAGCTTTGGGCAAAGAAGTCTCGTGAGGAAATCATTGCAACCTTCCGTAAGGAGTTGCAGATCACGGTTGAGCGCGGCTTCGGTGGAGGCCGGTCGGGCGCATTTCGGATCGCATACGAGGGACCGTCGGCAGCTCAGGTAGTCGCGGTGGTCGAAAGGGCTGCCGAGCTGTTCGTTCGTGAGAACCTCAAGTCCCGAGAAGAGCGAGCGCTCGGCACATCCGAATTTCTCGAGACACAACTCAAGCAAGCCAAGAAGAGCCTCGAGGAACAGGAAGCAAACCTCAGCAAGTTCAAGCTGCTGTGGACCGGTGAACTGCCGCAACAGGAATCGGCCCTGCTCGCTACGTTAAATCGCCTGCAAACGGAGCTCGAAGGCAATCAGGACGCGCTTACCCGAGGACAGCAGAACAAGGTTCTGCTCGAGAGTACGTTGCGCTTTGCCGAGTCGTCGCTTGCCGGAGCCATGCGGTCCGCGGAAGCTTCCGTTGCCCAGGCAGCTCGCCCGGAGTCGACGTCCGCAGCCATTCCTGCCGTTACAGTCAGAAGCTCTGAAGGCGCTCGAGCCAGGCTCGAAGCATTGCGCGCCCGCTACTTCGATGAACATCCTGAAGTGCGCCGGGCGAAGGTCGACCTACAACTAGCTCTCGAGCAGGAGAAACGCGACGAAGCGGCCAAGCCCCCTGCTGCCAAAGCTGTAGAAGCCGCGGTAACGCGCGTTCCCGTGAACGCCAATCCCCAGCTCGTCGCCGAGATCAACAGGGAGCGAGAAAGGATCTCGAGCACGAAGGTCCAACTGGACCTGCTCAACCGGGACATGGAGCGCCGGACCGCCGAACGCGAGCGTATCCTCGCCGAGATCTCGTCCTACCAGGCTCGCGTTGAGAAGCTGCCTGTGCGTGAGCAGCAGATGGCAGCCTTGACTCGCGACTACGAAACGACCCGAGCGAACTATCATTCACTTCTCGACAAGAAAATGTCGGCGGAAATGGCCAGCGAAATGGAGAGGCAGCAGCAATCGGAACGATTCACCATCGCCGATCCCCCGCGCAAGCCTGGCAGTCCGATCAAGCCAAAACGAATGTTGATGTACCTGGGCGCCGGCGTGTTCTCGCTCATCTTCTCGACGGTGCTCGCCCTTGGCTTAGAGCTTCTTCAGAACCGGTTCCTCGGCGAATGGGAACTGCCTCCGAATGTCGCGGTTCTCGGACGTATCGCCGTAATCGACGCGCGGGGTGGTTGGGCGAGCGATGAACGCTCGATCACGTCCCGTCGTTCGGCGTAAACGCCGGTCGTTTCCGAACGCGAAGAGGTTACATGTACGAATCTCATTTCGGTCTGTCGAAAACCCCGTTCTCGCTGACACCCGATCCGGCGATGCTGTATCTTCCGCCGAGTCATCGCGAAGCACTGGCAGCACTGTCATACACCGTTCGCCGCCAGAAGGGGTTCATGGTCCTTGTAGGCGAGGCGGGGACAGGTAAGACCACACTTCTTCGAAAGCTGATGGCCACCGTCCGTGAGGCTATAGGGCTTAGCGCGGTGGTCAGCACTCCGACGCTCGCACCGGATGAGTTCCTCGAGCTCGTGCTCGTTCGGCTCGGAATGGTGGATCCTCCGGCAAGCAAAGCGGCCAGGATGTTATGGCTCGAAGGAGCGTTGATAGAAGCGAATCGAGAGAAGAAGATTCCCGTTCTCGTCATCGACGAGGCCCATAAGCTGTCACCCTCAGTTCTTGAAGAGATTCGGTTGCTGACCAACTTCGAAACCGCCGACCACAAGCTGCTCCAGGTGATCCTGGCGGGTCAGCCCGAACTGAATCACCTGCTCGACCGTGCTGATCTTTGGCAGTTTAAACAGCGCGTCGCCGTGCGGGTCTCGCTTGAGCCACTGGCCGCTCATCAGGTGTTTACCTATATTTCCCATCGCTGGCAGCAAGCTGGCGGTCCGCTGCCGCTGCCATTTGAACAAGAGGCTATAGAGCTGGTGGTGGAGGCGTGTGCAGGCATCCCGCGCATCATCAATTCGGTTTGCGACAATGCGCTGCTGCTTGCCTATGGCATGCGAGCCAGGAGAATTGAGCGGTCTACCATTGCGGAGGTTCTGAGAGACCTTGGACTGACACCCGTTGTGGAGCTACCACGCGCTCTCGAGCCTGCTGCCGCTCTTGATGGCCCAGCGCTGGCACCGCACCTTCCCTTCGAGTTTCGGATGTTCCGCGAAGGGAACGAGTCTGATTTGCGATCGAGATTTTTCGCGAGGTGGGTAAACCGCCGTCGCGCTGCCACGAGTGAATAACACCAAATGAGTAGAATTTTTGAGGCGTTCCAGAACTACCAAGAGGATCTCAAGTCGGCGAATGGCTCGATGCTGGATCCAAAGGCGCCGTCCGTGGGCACTGAAGATGAGCACCCGCTGCACCCGATTCTGAGCCATGCCTGCTACAAGCGGGTCGCGATACAGGTTCCAAAAGGGGCTCCACTTGTGTTCCTCGATCAATCTGCTGTGGTTTCGGAGCAATACCGGCTGTTGCGCACCAACATCACTCAGCTTCCGACACGCCCTCGCAGCATCGCTGTATCCAGTGCTGTCGCAGGTGATGGCAAGACAATCACGGCTACAAACCTTGCAGGTTTTTTTGCCATCAAGAAGGATGTCCGCGTTCTGCTGATCGACGCTGATCTTCGTCAACGAGCCTTGACGCAGAACACCGGGTGCCGCGACGCGGCTGGTCTCTCCGACCTATTGAGGGGAGCAGCGACCCTCGCCGAAGCCGTCATCCAGGTGGATCAAGTCCCGAACCTCTACGTCCTGCCGGCAGGCAAGGCTCGAGGGAATCCTGCGGAATTGCTCGACTCCAAACGCTGGAGTGACTTGATTCGGGATCTGAAATCGGAATTCGACTACGTTTTCCTTGACACGACGCCTATCACCGCAGTCGCCGATTGCCGCATCGTCCAAGAGGTGGCCGATGGGACCCTGCTCGTTGTGCGTCCTGAGCACACGAGCCGCGCGGCGCTCGTAAAGATTCTTCAGGAGGATGTCCAGCACAAGCTTCTGGGCATCGTCGTCAACGGTTGTAAAGATTGGTTTCTCTGGAAGTCGCTTGAAAGCTACGGGTACTACGCAGCTCCAGACCACGAACTGGAGAAGAAGCCCAGCAGATGGACATCCCTCTTCAAACGAAAAGATGATCGATAAGACGCGAAATTGGATTGGCTTGGGCGGCTAACGATGTACCCTAACCTGAAACTCCAGCTGTGGCGATCGGGCCTGCGACAAAATCGCCTCGCCCGCATTCTCAACCTCGACGAGGCAACTCTGAGCCGCATCGTCAATGGTTTTCGAGAGCCAAGTCTGGAACTAAAACACACCATCGCAGACCTTCTCCACTGCGACACGGAATGGCTCTTCCAACGAGAAGACAACGGGAACGACCTGGAACGCTATGAGGAGCGCTTCCTACACAAAAACGAGAAAGGACCCGCTTAGGCGAAGCCGCGGAACGGAACGTGCGTCGACATGCTCTTACAAGATGTTTCACAAACCACAGCGACGAAGTCGCTTTCAGGAACGGCCGTACAGGTCCGGGTCTATGATCGCTCGTCGTGGTCAACACTAAGTTCCACCTGGGAGCGTCTCGCTTCGGATACTTCGGCATCTTTCTTCTTATCGGTGGATTGGACCACTGTCTGGCTCGAAACGTTCGGAGCCGAGCTCTCTCCCAGAATTCTGATTTTTGAAGCCAACGGTCGGGCCGTCGGCGCGTGTGTTTTGTCAAAAAGCAACGTTGGCCTGAAGCTGCTTCCGATTCGACGGTTGTCGTTGAACGCCGCTGGCGAAAGCATGCTGGACACCACGTACATCGAGTTCAACGATCTGCTTTGTGCTCCAGGCTGGAACGATCCGATTTGTCTGGCAATCGCCAGCTATCTCGAGCGTGAGCACTGGGACGAACTGGCGTTGCCCGGCTTTAAGGACGGTGCCGCTTTGAAGCGGCTTCGGGTCAATTTCGCCTCGCTGGATTACACAGAGGTCAGGCATCCCAGCTACTACGTTGACCTTGCGGCGATCCGGGAAAGCGGATCCTCTTTCGAATCGGTTCTCAAGAGCAGTAACAGGAAACATCTTCGCCAAAACATTCGGTACCACTCCGAGCTCGGTCCCCTGAAGCTGGAGTGGGCGGAGGACTTGGACGGCGCGTTAGCAACTCTGGAACAGTTGGCCGACATGAGCCAGGCCCGCTCGGAAGCTGTTGGACGCCGCGGAATCTTTCAATCGGCCAAGTTCATGAAGTTTCATCGAACGCTGATTTCCCGGTGCTTCGGCAAGGGCAGCGTGAGCCTGCTGCGGCTCAAGGCCGGCGAGCACACGGTTGGTTTGCTTTATAACCTGCTGCAGAACGGCAAGGTGTACTTCTATCAATGCGGGTTTCGCTACTCGGAAGACAAACGTCTGAGTCCCGGCACCGTTACCATCGCCTTCGCAATCGACCACTACGTGGCTCAAGGCCTCAACGAGTTCGATTTCCTTTCAGGCGAAACTCCTTATAAGCGCTGGATGTCGACAGGCTCACGCGATCTCGTGTGGGGCGTGTTTCGAAAGCGGAATGCGAGAGCGGCGATGCTGCAGGCGTTCCGGCGAATCCGGCAACGCTTCAAGTCTTCGGGATCGTGAGCTTCAACCACCTGAAGTATGGCCTTCGTCGTTGGCTCCAGTGGATGTTCGTACTCGGTTTGCGATGCACCGGGGTGCTCAGACGAACCCGCGAGGAAGCTCGGAAGGCTAACGGAATACTGGCCCTCACCCTGCATCGGGTGCTCGAAGACCAGGCGTTTCGCGACACCAACAGCCCTCCCGGAATGGTCATTCGAAAAGAGACGTTCCGGGAGCTTTGCGCCTACTTACGCCGGGAGTACGAGTTGGTGCGCCTCGATTCTAGCGGGCATCGAGTGTCAAGCCGCTTGAAGGCGCTCGTGACGTTTGACGACGGGTGGCTTGATACGTATCGAGTCGCGTATCCGATCGCAAGGCAGATGCAGGTCCCATTGATCGTCTTTGTGTGTCCGGCCCTCTCGGATCAAGCTTCTCCGTTCTGGCCCGAGCGGATTGTCGCATCGCTGAAGCAACGTAATGGAAACCGAATCACGTCGAGCGACTGCGAACAAGCGTTGTCTCCTTGGAAGGCCTTGAGCGCCGACGAACGAACCGCACGACTCGACGAACTTTCAAAGGAACAGGTCGAGCTTTCGAAGTGGGACCGCACCATGTCTATTGACCAGCTGTCAAAGATGCACGCGAATGGTGTTGAGTTCGGTTCTCACACGAACACTCACCAGATCCTGACGACGGTCGACAACGTGACAGCTATAGCAGAGTTGGCCGATTCGAAGGCGGAAATGCAGAGGTACCTCCAACAGGAGTGCGATGTCATTGCGTACCCGAACGGCAGTGAGAACGACGAGGTCAGGCGGCTCACTGCACAGCAGGGCTATCGACTCGCGTTCACCACTGACCGCGGGATCTGGACGGAAGACTCCGACCCCATGGCTGTACCGCGTTGCAATCTTTCCGAAGAAGATTTGACTGATCCGCTTGGGCGGTTCTCCAGTGCGATGTTCGAGTACACGACTCTTTGGAAGGCCTGGTCCGCCGATTCGGCCAAGCGGTCGAAAGCCGGAGCGAGTGGCGCCTGATGCTTCCCTATAACCTCGGTCTCGAGGGATATGTTGGCTATGTCCTGTACGCCACGATGTGGGTGGCGTTCCTTGTCAGCGTCTTCCGTCAGCCCTCTGCTGGTATTTACTATCTCGCGCTGCTGCTGCCCATCCAGACGATTCGGTACCGCCTGAACGCTTACCCGCTTGGCGCAAGCATGGTTAGCATCATCATGATCGGCGTGATTATCGGCGCGCTTCGCCAGGAGCGACCCGAACCACGACCCGCGCGAAATTCGTTTCTGTACATATACTTGGCGTTCACGTTTATCTCGCTGTGCGCAGGTTCGATCTATCTCGGAGATTCCGTTCTACCCGATTTTCACCATCCTCGATTTCAGACCTGGCGCGACTACGTCTCCATGGCTCTCCTGTTGCCGGTCACTACGGCTGCCATCACCAATCGACGACAGATGCAAACCCTGCTTCTGGTGATGTGCTTTAGCGGATTCCTGCTCGACAAGAGCTTCTGGGGAACGGTCTCCGGGCGAGACTTCTCGAGCTACTCGGACGACCTTCGGGACAACGGTGCCATGGGCTATGCCGGCGTGAACGGACTGGCTGCCTTCGAAGCCCAGTTTGCCATGGCAGTTCTCTCCCTGGCTGCGTTCGAGGAGAAGTTTTGGATGAAGGCGATGTACTACGCCCTTGCGCTCTTCTCAGCAGTCTGCCTGATGTACAGCCTCTCACGAGCAGGCTACGCCGCGTTTGTCGTCGGGTGGCTCTATCTCGGAATCGTGAAAGAGAGAAAGCTTCTGGCTCTTTTGGTTGCCTTCGGACTCACTTGGACCACGCTTGTCCCAAACGCCGTGCGAGACCGCGTGTCCATGACGAATAGCTCGGGTAGTTTGGACCACTCGTCGGAAACAAGAGTGAACCTGTGGGACGACGCGATCCAGCTGTCCAATCAGAACCCGGTCGTCGGCACAGGTTTCAACACCTACGCGTACATGAGTCGGATTGGGAATTACAAGGACACCCACAACATCTACATCAAGGTACTCGTCGAGACCGGAGCCGTCGGTATTGTCCTGTTCTTGCTGCTGTTGTTCTCTCTGTGGCTGAAAGGCTTCGGGCTGTTCCTGCGATCGTCAAATCCCGTCTCGGCGTCCATTGGACTGGCCCTGTCTTGCTGGATTGTCTGCGCCGCCGTTGCGAACTTCTTCGGCGACAGGTGGACCTTCCTTCAGGTCAATGGGTACATGTGGATGATCGCGGGCATGGTCAATCGAGCGACAGCGCTCGAGGACGCTGACGAGGACGAAGAACAAGACGAAGCTGTTGACACCGATGACGCCGAGCTTGCGCCAGTAGCCGTATGAACGTTCTGCATCTCATCAGCAGTGAGGGGTTCTACGGAGCCGAGAGCATGCTCGTGTCGCTGGCGAGTGCCTCGGCGCAGTATGGCTGTACATGCCACGTCGGCGTGTTTCGCCACCTCCAGTCACCTCATACGGAAGTCGCCGCGCGAGCCGAAGTTTTGGGTCTGAGCACCTGCCTCATCGATTGCAAAGGCCGCTTCGACTTTGGCGCGGTCCAGCAAATACGAAGGATCGTGGTCGATCGCCAAATTGATGTAATTCACGCGCATGGCTACAAGGCCGACTTGTTTGCTTACCTCGCGGCGTTTCGAGTGGACGTGACCCTTGTCTCCACCTGCCATAACTGGCCGGATAGGCGATTCTCGATGCGTGCATATGCGGCGCTCGACCGGTTGTTCCTCCGTCAGTTCGATTGGATCACGACACCGTCTCCGGAAGTGGCCGAGATTCTCAAGCACTCCGGGGTGCATGCGGCAAGGGTGACGTTCGTGCGCAACGGCGTCGACACCGCCAGGTTTCGCCCAGGTCTTCCCGACAGGCGCGCAGAACTAGGTTGCGATGGGAACAGCTTTGTCGTTGGTTTTGTCGGTCGCCTCGTCGAGGCCAAGGGCGGTCATGTGCTTGTCGAAGCGTTCAAAGCGGTGGACGCGAACCGCCCGACGAAGTTGCTGTTCATCGGCGATGGAAGCGAGTTGGACAACCTTCGAGATCTTGCACAAAGCCTCGGATTGAGCGACCGCGTTATCTTCGCGGGCCGACAAGAAGACATGCCATCCGTTTATGCCTCCATTGATGTGCTGGCATTGCCTTCTTTCACGGAGGCGATGCCCATGACTTTGCTCGAAGGCATGGCGTGCGGTGTCCCTGCAATCGCTACGTCTGTCGGTGCGGTGCCGTCGATGGTTCGAGACGGTATCTCCGGTTTCCTCGTCAAAGTTGGTGACTCCGCGTCGCTGGCGGCGGCCATCACTTCACTTGCCAACGACACGACAAAAGCAGCGCGCTTCGGGCGGAATAGCCGGGCACTGATTGAAGACAACTTTTCGGTGACGGAAATGGCGC
The DNA here is from genome assembly GCA_035640835.1 of Bryobacteraceae bacterium. Taxonomy (GTDB): domain Bacteria; phylum Acidobacteriota; class Terriglobia; order Bryobacterales; family Bryobacteraceae; genus DASQVJ01. Next base: position 750 of record DASQVJ010000395.1, on the reverse strand, counting down.
GCCAGTACACGAGCCTCTACCGCAAAGCGATGAACCAAAAACGTGCGGGTCTTGCTACCTGGCGCCCCACCCGGAGCTCCTAATGACAGACTCTCGACCAGAAATCTCGATTGTGATGGCTTGCCGAAACGAAGCCAAACACATTCGCCCTCTCCTCGACTCTCTGCTTGCACAGGAACTGGAAGGCAGAAGCTTCGAAATCCTCATCGCTGACGGTATGAGTACCGACGGCACAGATAACGTGATCCAGGAGTACGAGGCGAAAGAGCCTCGGATCCGGCTCATCCAGAACCACGGCAAGATCGTTTCTACTGGCCTGAATGCCGCGATTCGCGCATCCCGAGGCCGATACATCCTCCGCATGGATGCGCACACCGTTTACGCTCCGGACTACACGGTACGCTGCATCGAGGCGCTCGAGAGGACCGGTGCGGATAACGCGGGAGGGTCGGCGCGCACCCGAGTGAAGGGCGTGAAAGCAGAAGCGATCGCGGCCGCGTACCATTCGCGATTCTCGACTGGTGGCGCCGCCTTCCATCAGCCCGATTACGAGGGCTGGGCAGACACAGTTCCGTATGGCTGCTGGCGGCGCGAGCTCTTCGATCAAATCGGTTTGTTCGACGAAGAGCTGGTGCGTAATCAGGATGATGAGTTCAATCTGCGAACAATTCGAGCAGGCGGCAAGATCTGGCAGGATCCGAAGATCCTCTCCTGGTACAGTCCACGCTCGACAGTCAGCAGCCTCTTCCG
>DASQVJ010000394.1:0-3448 GCA_035640835.1 Bryobacteraceae bacterium | reverse complement strand
ATTCAATAATGTGGCCCGCTACCGTGCCCGCCGCGAGCAGATCGATGTACTCCGGCGTCCATCCGAACTCGTGAATCATGGGAGCCAGCGCCAGGGCGGGATCCGTGCATCGGCCTGTGATCACGACGTCCGCACCAGTCTTGAGAGCCTCCGCGAGCGGGAACGCACCCAGGTAAACATTCGCACTCAGGATGCGATCGCGGATCGAGCTAAGCGGCGCGCCGGTGTCAATGTTGCGCATCTCGACACCCGCCGCGAGCAACTCGTCGATGCGATCCATCAGGTCGTCCCCATGCACGACAGCGACCTTCACATCCGGCGCAAGCCGCCGCACCTCCCGGGCACAAGCGCGGACGTTTACACCGCCCGCATTTGCCAGCACCTTCAGCCCGCGATCGCGAATCGTCGGCATGAGACGCGCAATGAGTGGCGGAAAATCTCTCGCATAGCCGAGGGATGGATCCTCTTTGCGCTGCTTCTGCAGAATCGACATTGTCACCTCAGCCAGGTAATCCAGCATGAGGTAGTCCAACGGCCCTTGCTCGGCAAGTCTCACTGGAGCTTCCAGCCAATCGCCCCAGAAGCCTTGCCCGTTCGCGATCCGGATCACCCGAGCACCTCGAGCGCCAGCGTCTCGCGATGCGTCTTGTACAACGCAAATTCGAGAGCCATTGTCAGCGCCATTCTGGTCTCAAGCGGATCGAGCAAGGCATCCACATAACCCCGAGCGGCCGCATGTTTCGCATCGAGCCAATGCTCATAGTCGGCGAGCGTCTTGTCGATTCGCTTCTGCAGCTCTTGCGGAACCGGCTTTCCCTCGCGCTCTAACTTGTCGAGCTCCGGACCATAGATCGCCTTCACGGCCGACTCGCCTTCCATCACCCCGATGCGCGCCGTCGGCCAACCGAAGGCGAAGTGTGGATCAAAGCCCTGACCGGCCATCGCGTAATAACCTGCTCCACTCGAGTGATTGATGCTCAGAACGATCTTCGGCACCGTTGCGCACGCCATGCTCTCCACCATCTCCGCACCGGCGCGGATGATGCCCTCGCTCTCGGCGTCGACACCCACCATGAAGCCCGACACATCCTGAAGATAGATGATCGGCAGTCCCGTGCGCTCCGCGTTCTCAACAAAGTACGCCACCTTGCGGGCCGACTCCGTGTAGACGATCCCGCCAACTCTCGGCCCACCGGATGTCTTGAGAAATCCTCTCCGATTCGCGATCACCGCGACCGGGTGCCCCGACAGCCACGAGTTTGCACACAGCATCTCCGGAGCGTGCTCCGGCTGAAATTCGAGCCACTCTTCGGCATCGAACAGCCGGTCGAGAACCTCCTGCATTTCGTAGGGAGCCCGATGATTCTCGGGCACCACATCGTACAGCCCTTCAACCGGCTTCTTTGGCAGAGTGCCCTGCGGCCTGGGAGGTGGCGGAGGCAGGTTTCGAAACTGTGCCCGAATCAGCGACAACGCATGCGGATCGTCTTTCGCGAGGTAGTGAGCAACGCCGCTCGTCTTGGTGTGCAGCGCGCCGCCTCCCAGACTCTCGGCGTCAACAGCCTGTCCGATCGCACCCTTCACCAGATTCGGTCCTCCAAGCCCCATAAAGCTCGTGCGCTCCACCATCACGATGCTGTCGCTTAAAGCGGGCAGGTAAGCGCCTCCGGCGATGCACGGTCCCATTACGGCGGCAAACTGAGGTACGCGCAGCCGTCGACGCATCAGCGAGTTGTAGAAAAAGATCCTCGCAGCGCCATATTGGCCCGGGAAAATGCCGTCCTGTAACGGAAGATTCACGCCTGCCGAGTCCACCAGGTAGACAATCGGCACCCGGTTGCGCATTGCGATTTCTTGCGCGCGCAGGATCTTGGTGATCGTCTCAGGCCACCAGGCGCCCGCCTTCACCGTCGCGTCATTGGCAACGATCACAGCAGGCCGGCCTTCGATTCGTGCGAGTCCCGTGACGACGCCGGCCGCCGGCGCCGTACCATCGTACCGGTCGTAGGCGATGAGCAAGCCGACCTCGAGAAATCGTGTTCCCGGGTCGATCAGTTTCGCAATTCTTTCGCGCGCAGTTAGCTTCCCTTCGCGATGTTGCTTCTCGATCTTGGAAGGGCCGCCGCCCTGGCGGATTCGGTCCTCGAGGCTTTGAAGTTCCTCGACAAGGTGGCGCATCCGTTCTCAGTGTACATACAAGGCGCTCTGAACTCATCGCCTGTTGTCGAAGGTTGAGCAGAGATCGATATGCGCGACTCGCGAATTCTTTGTGGCCGGAGCAATCACGGCACGCACTAATGTTTTTCCCTTAGTTGAGCACCGACAAAGATACTAGGTAGCACTAGGCGCCCGTACCGTTTCCGGCTAAGAATTCTTCATGAATCGTTTTTATATTGCAGAGTTGCCTCCCAGGTGAGTAGAATTCTCGGTGTAAAGGCTCAACCAAGCTAGGAAGAGCACACTGTGCCACACTCCGTCAAGGTGGCATTTTCCGAGCGTGGCCTTGTTTTCGCCACAGGATTTTTTATAGGACGGGCCTGCTTAATGAAAGTTCGGAGCCACAGTGCAAACATCCTGTTGGTGGAAGACAATCCTGCGGATGCACGTCTGGTTCGCGACGGCCTCAAGGAAGCGAAGTCTTCCGCAAACCTTACCGTGGCAACTCATGGAGAAGCAGCGCTCGAATTTCTGCAGAAACAAGTTGGCTCCAGCGGATTGCCTCAGCTTATTGTTCTCGACTTAAATCTCCCTGGACGGAACGGTACAGAAATTCTGACCGACATCAAGCGCAACGAGGCCTTGCGCCACATTCCTGTAATCATTTTCACGTCGTCCTCCTCTGACCAGGACGTGGACAGGGCATACGCCTGCGGTGCGAATATCTACCTCCGAAAACCCAGTAATCTCGACGATTTCTTCGCTCTAATTCAGAGCATGTGCGATCTTTGGCTGGGTTTTGCCGTGCTTCCCTCCCGCAGCCGTCCCATGCAGTGCTGAGATCCTGGAGAGTCGCGCTAAACTGGCAAAGAAACAGCGAACGCCAGTGAGCGACATCCAGGAACAACTTGCTGAGCTCCGCAAGCGTATCGCTCGCATCGACGAGCGCTATGCCGCACGAGCAGGCTCAGGTCCATCATGGTCGACCGGCACCCTGACCCACGTCGTGCAGGGTAACGCCCCGAGCGATCGACGTCCCGCACGCTATTTTGTGGAGGAATACCTGAGCGGGTCCGAGGTCCGCACCGCCGCAGGAGCGCACTTCGAGAGCGAACGTCTTTGGGAGCGGACCCGCAATCACGGCAGCTTCGAGCTGTCGGCGCTCGATGAACTAGGTCCGAACCTGCTGGAAGCGATCAGCAACGGCGCCATCACAAACTGCGCGTGTGACAAGTGGGCCTTCCTCGATACCGAAACAACCGGCCTCGCCGGTGGAGCCGGAACGTACGCC
>DASQVJ010000393.1:0-5600 GCA_035640835.1 Bryobacteraceae bacterium | reverse complement strand
GCGCTCGCGGATGTGCTCGAGCAGCCGGACATCGAGGCGCGGCAGGTCGCAGGGGCAAAACAGGTTCCACTCGGACTCCGTCACTTCGAGTGCCGTGATGATTCCGGCGAGTGGACCTTCGGCCTGACGGTGGTCGTCCATGGCGGCAATGCCGATCTGCTTGAACACGGCGGCGCGTCCCACAATCGTTGCGTTTCCAGTGACTTGACGAACGAGATTCACGGTCCGGAGCACCAGAGGTTGTCCCTCAAACGGAAGCAGAGCCTTGTCCTGGCCGAGACGTTTGCTGAGACCTCCGGCGAGGATCCATCCGCTCCAACGGTGGTCCGTGACCGGCATACTGCGATGGTAGCATCGGCTAAGGTGACGAGCCGATTGTTCCTCTCCCGAACGCGGGTATAATCATGGAAAACATACGGATGCGAGTTTGTTTCAAAGCCCTGCTGTCGGTCGGTGCTCTTGGTGCGCTCGGCACGGGGAACCTCTGCTTCGGCGAGGCGGCCGGATCGGGTGCGCCTGAGTCGGCGATCGTGTATCGAAGCGTGGTCCGCACCAACGGCGACGGTCACCTGATTCGACGAGTGATGGTGACGCCCAAGGCGGTGGTGCCGAAGACCGTTTCGCCGGTCGAGGTGCATTTTGACGAAACGAAGCCAAATCCGATAAGCCCTTCTATTCCCACACTTCCCACGGAAATTCAGGACCTGATCGAGCAGACGGCGGCCAAGCACGAGGTGGACCCGCTGCTGGTGCATTCCGTCATCGAGGTGGAGAGCGCCTTTAACCCAAACGCCCTTTCGCCCAAGGGTGCGCAGGGGTTGATGCAGCTCATTCCGGCGACGGCCCGGCGCTTCGGAGCGTCGAATGCATTCGACGTGAAACAAAATGTCGAAGCCGGGGTTAAATACCTGAAGTACTTGAGCGACCTGTTTCCAAACGACCTTAGACTGACGCTCGCCGCCTACAACGCCGGCGAAGGCGCCGTTTGGAAGTACAACAACAATGTTCCTCCGTATCGCGAAACCGAGCAATACGTTTACAAGGTGGGACAGAAGTACGGAAAGGCTCGGAAAGCCGCCGGAAAAGTTCAGGCCAGGGTTGAGCCGAAGCCCTCGGCAAACGAAGCGCAATATCGCCGCGTCGAAAGCTACGTCGACAGCGAAGGCCGCCTCTTTCTTCGAACCGCACCTGAGACCATCGCCACCCCCTGAGTATGCTCAAAAGGCTCCCGCTGTCACTTGAACCGGCGTTCTTGCCCATGCTTTTGCTGGGCCTGTGTGGAGCCGCACAAGCTGAGAGTGCTGTGACAAGCGTGCGCTATTGGACGCTTCCAGATACTACTCGTGTAGTGGTAGAGGTCAGCGAGGACTTCTCCTTCCGGTCGGACCGTGTCCCCGACCCGGACCGCCTGTTCTTCGATCTCACCAATACGCGGCCAAGGTTGGGCACCAGGGGCGTCCACACCGTAACGATTAACGACGACCGGCTGAAGCAGATTCGGGTGGCTCAGACGACTCCCGGAAAGACTCGCGTCGTGTTTGATCTGGCGGCCGACGTCGAGGTGACCGCTTCCCATCTGCCGTCGCCGCATCGACTGATCGTTGAGCTCAAGCCGAAGGTGACGAGACCAGCCGCTGAGGTCACGATCAGCAGCACCGGTGCACAGAAGATCAGTGCCCCGGCTTCGGTGATCGTGGAGCCTCCGCTGCCTCAGGTGACGGCGGCGGATCTGGAGATCCCACAGCGGAACACCGCGGCTCGGATCGCCGAGCCGGCCAGGCAAACGCCTCCTGCACTGACCACGACCGCATCGAAGCTGCCGGCGAACCCTCCTGCATTGGCCACGAATCCTGCGCTCGAGCCGGCCCCGAATCCTGCAACCACGAAGCCCGAGGTGGCGCTGAATCCGCCTCCTTCGCCACCTCCGACAAAGGTTGCTGTGGCGAAAAGGACGGTGGTACTGCCGACGCCAAAGCCGGCGAAGTTGCCAAAGACGTCCGACAGTTCGCTTACACGAGTGCTTGGCCTGAAGATTGGCCGCATCGTGATTGACCCGGGGCATGGCGGGCACGACACGGGCACTATCGGCGAGAACGGGTTGACGGAGAAGGATCTCGTCCTGGACGTCGCCAAGCGCCTGGCCGAACTGGTGGAAACCCGGCTGAATAGCGAGGTGGTTCTGACGCGCACGGACGACACTTTCATCCCGCTGGAAGCGCGTACCGCGATGGCGAATGAAGCCAAGGCTGACCTGTTCCTGTCCATCCACGCGAATTCTTCGCCCGTAAGAACCTCATCGGGCGTCGAGACGTTTTACTTGAACTTCACCACGGACCGGACGGCGCTGGAAGTTGCGGCGCGCGAGAATGCCAGTTCTCAGATGAGCGTGCATGAGCTTAGCGACGTGGTGCAGAAGATCGCGCTTCGAGACAAGGTCGACGAGTCTCGTGAGTTTGCCCTGCGCGTGCAGAGAGCGCTCTACACGGCGTCGGTCAAAGCCAATTCCAAGACTCGGGATCGCGGCGTGAAGAAGGCTCCGTTCGTCGTGCTGATTGGCGCCAGGATGCCATCGGTGCTCGCGGAAATCGGGTTCGTGAGCAATCCGCGGGACGAAGCCAACCTGAGCAAGCCCGAGCACCGGCAGAAGCTGGCTGAAGCGCTTTTCCGCGGATTACAGCAGTACGCGAATACGCTCAGCCAGTTTCACGTAGCGAAGAACGATTAGCTGGCTAGAAGTCAGGAGTCAGAATTTAAGGCTTCAGATAGCGTGCCAGGAACTTATAGACTTCCTGACGTGATTCCTTTGCCAGCCTGGTATCGAGCCGGTTGAAGGCGTGCCCGCCGGGTGCATCCTGGTAGATTTTGTACTCGAACGGCTTGCCCTCCGCCTTAAGGGCCGAGATCAGCCGCTGTACTTCAAGCACGTTTACGTCTTCGTCGTTGGTGTTCGTGTGCACCAGGAGAGGCGTCTTCAGTTTGGCGACATGGGTGACCGGTGAACGGCGCAGGTATTCCTTCACGTCATCCTCAGCGCTCTTTCCGATGTGGGTGCGTGCGGCGAAGGTCGTGCGATAGCCGTCGCCCTTGTAGCCCATGCGCGCCACCAGATCGCTGACCGGGACGCCTGCATAGGCGACGGCGTACACATCGGGCCGATCGAAGACGTTGAGCAGCGTGATGAGCCCGCCGTGGCTCCAGCCGATCATGCCGACACGCTTGGGATCCAGGAAGGTGTAGTTTTCGAGCATCCACTTACGACCTTCGTCAACATCATCGACTTCACGGCCGCCGTAGTCGATCTGGTTATAAAACGCTCGACCGTATCCGGTGCTGCCGCGGTAGTCGGGCGCAATGACCGAATATCCTTGGTCCATCAGCTCCCGCACGATGTGGATGTAGCTCGGGGTCACACGGCTATGCACGCCGCCATGCGCGAAAACGATTAGCGGGTGCTTCTTGCTTCGGTCCAGGTTCTTGGGGATGAACGTAAGCGCATGAATGATCAGAGGGTTTGTCGCGCCCTGCCCGGTCGGATTGGCGACTTTTGCCGGGGGCAGGCTGGTGTAGTTGATCTCATCGACTTCCGCGACGTCCTGCAGGGCCAGGCGAAACGTCAAAGCCTCAACATCTCGGGCAACCTCGTCGACACGGAAGTCCATGCCGGAGGGTCCGCCAGAAGCCTGAGACGGAGTTGGAGAGCTAGCGCTAGCCGACGTGGGCTGTTGGGAGTAGAGAGGAAAAGCAAAAAGTACGCAGACGAGAACCCGAAGGCTCTCGTGACGAGCGAAGCAAGCTGTCATGGTTACTGTTTAGTTTAAGCGGGAAAGTGCTTGCGGACGGTGCCAAAGCTCTGGCGTACAAATTCGTCCGCCTCTTGCTGGGCGGCATCGGCCTGACCGTTTATGATCGGTACCGTCACGCGGACGAGAGCGGTGTCGGTGCGGTTGTAGCGGATCGCGTCGGCGACGACGTAGAACTTAGCCGAGTATTCGCTGGCCACAACGCGGTCGCGAGATTGATACCAATACATCACGAGGCTGCGATTCTCGCCCTTAGCGACGATGTAGCGATTGACGGTAATCGGATCGCGCCCTGGAACAGCCACCTGATGCGTGTCCGCGACCTCCTGAACCCATCCACTTCCGGGCAGACAATTCTTAGGAGAATGAGGAGCTTGGCCGGCGCGCTGGGTCCTGAAGTAGGCCACAAACAGGTGGGGAGCGGCTGCACCACCCATGCGTGCATAGCTCCTGGTGAGGACTTCGTCAGCGCGGAGCACATCCATCACTTCCTTCTCGACCACACCTTCCTGCACCATACGGTAGTCGCCGATCTGCGTCGGGACTTCGGCGAGAGGTTTGTTGGCCGGCAGGATCTCGTGCCGGGTAAAACCGTAAGAAAGAATAGCTTGCGAGACGAGAGCGACGGTCACAATCCGTGCCGCTTTACTTCTTAAGAAATTAGTGGGCGACCAGTTGCTGTTTGGCATGCGTGAGGCGGATTACACCGGTTAGTAATTGATGGAAGCCGATCAAGATCACAAGGGCAATCATGAAGATCACCCATCCAGACGCAGTATGAAAAAAGCCGTGAGCCAGTTCAGGCTTATATTCGGAAAGAATGCCCGTTAGCGAGACTCGGCCGGAATTGGCGATAATCGCGATCGGAATGGTGGCGAAAAATAGCACCACTCGCACCCAGACTCGATTTTCAAAGAAATAGCCGTACACCAGAGACAGGAATGTTAGCGACAGCAGCGACCGGATGCCACTACAGGCCTCGACCACTGAAAGTCGCTGGCTAGCCAGTTCGAGAATATTCCCCTCGCGCAGCACAGGAATCCCGATCATCATCAGCACCGTCTCCGCTACGCTGCTCGCGAAGAGCTGCAACGGGAAAGTGATTCGATTGTAGATGATGGCGGGAATCGGGATCATGAAGAAGAGGAGTCCCAGTGGGAATGCCAATGCCCGGACGGCTTGCCAACCTCCCAATGTGAAGACGACCCCGATCAAAGCTTCCACGAAGGCGGTGCGCGTTAGAAATTGCTCGGCCCCGAGACTGCCGATGTAATATTGCAGGGCCGCGAACGCCATCAAAACTAAGCCTAAATAATTCGGTTTCCAATGCAGAGCAGCGAGCTCTTCGCGCTTTTGCCACGCGATGTATCCGGCGATGATCGGGACAAAGAATCCATGTCCCATATCCTCATCGGTTTCCCAGATCTGCATTAAGCCAAGGAGAGCCGGACCGTAGCAGATCAGGAGGAGTCCCACGAACCAGACGACGGCGGTCCAGGGTATTCTTGGGGGGAGAGTGACCGGTTGATTGTCGGCCGGCATCGATTTAGCGACAGTGCTCATTTGGCTCTGCGGGCTGTAGCGCTATCAGTAAAACACAAACATAGCCCGTCCAACAAGAATCGGGCACCTTTCTGAGATCCAGAGACGTCTAAAATGGTGTCGTGCCGCGTCTCAGGCTCCTTGATTTTCTCATAGTTACGTTCCTCGCCGTCTTTTGTGCGCAGACGTTCGCGCAAACGGCAATCCTGCCCCTCAATGAGGTTAGGGCCGGAATGACCGGCGTAGGGAGAACCGTCT
>DASQVJ010000392.1:0-7565 GCA_035640835.1 Bryobacteraceae bacterium | reverse complement strand
GCGAGCAGCTTCCCGGGCTTCGTCGAGGTTCGGCACATTGGCGGCCAGCCAGCGGAGGCAGGCGCTGCCGTTGCTGACTACACCGGAAAGCGGCTGATTGACCTCATGCGCGATCGAGGCGGCCAGTTCCCCCATGAGGCTTACCCGGTTGATGTGTGCCAGATCCGCCTCGAGCCTCTCACGCTGTTCTTCGGCACGCTTGCGAGCTTCGATATCCGTCAGAATCCCATACCACCGGATAACCTTTCCGTGCTTATCCAGCAGAGGCACGCCTCGAGCCAGAAGCCGCCGGTATTCCCCATCCGCAGCACTACGAAAGCGCGCCTCACATTCGAACGGCTGGCCAGTAGCAAGGGACGCATGCCACTTCTCCCAATATGCGTGGCGATCCTCGGGGTGAACTACAGCCGCCCAGCCGGAACCGGCCGTATCCTTTGCGGATAAGCCTGTGTATTCGGTCCAACGCCTGTTTACGAACGCATCGGACCCGTCCGGCCGAACGGTCCAGGCCATGGCCGGGATCGTGTCGATCACGTCGCGGAGCTTCTTGAAGGCCAGTTGCAGTTGCCACATGCGGAACTGCCAGGCTGCCCACAGCAGCGCCAGAACAATGGCGGCGGAGAGGGCGCGAAACCAGGTAGTTCTATACCAGGGTGGCGTGATGATAATGGGCAGCGACACCCCTTCTTGATTCCAAACGCCGTCGCTGTTCGATGCCTGAACGCGAAAAACGTATTGAGCGGGGTCCAGATTGGTGTAAGTAGCCAAACGCCGCTTACTGTCCACCTCGTTCCAACCAGGGTCAAAGCCCTCGAGCCTGTACCGATAGCGGTTCTTATGGGAATTTGCGTAACTCAACGCCGCGAATTCGAAGGAGAACACATTGTGGCGGTAGGAGAGAGTTAGAGCATCCACGTATGGGATCGCTTTCTTAAGTACCTTACCCCCGATTGCCACAGGTTCGTTGAAGATCTGGAAGTTGGTGAGCAAGACCGGCGGTATGTATGGATTGTCCCGGACGTTTTCGGGTACGAACGTAGTAATCCCCTTACTGCCACAAAAGAGCATCTCTCGGTTTCTGCCCTGTTGAAAGCAACTCCTGGTGAACTCATCGCTCAGCAGGCCGTCGGAGACGTCGTAATTTCGAAATGTCTTCGTCCGAGGATCGAACCGGGATATCCCTTTCTTCGTGCTGATCCAAAGCCTGCCTGCGTCATCTTCGAGAATGCCCATGATGTCGACGGTTGGCAGGCCGTCGATTTCCGTGTAGCGGGTGAAGGTTTCGTTGTGCCGGTCATACCCGTACAGGCCCTGACTAGAGGCCAGCCACAAGGTTCCGGCCCGGTCTTCGTGAATGGCGCCGATGCTGCCGCCCTGAAGCCGGCGGGGGTCTCGCCGGTCGGGCGTGTAGTTAAGGAACGTCTTCGTCCTCTCGTCGAAGCGGATCATTACGCCACCCCACGTCCCTAACCAGAGCGTGCCGGAACGGTCTCTATGAAAGGCAGAGACGGTATATGCCAGGCTCGTCGATCCAACTGGCCCAGGTCGGTAGTTCGTAAATCGATTGGTTGCCGGATCAAAGCGGCTAACTCCGCCAAACTGTCCCACCCATAAGTGGCCGCTCGGATCTCCATAGATGCTGACAACGTCATCCGTCATCAAGCTATGGCCATCGCCAGCGTTGTGTCCGTAATGCTTGAACTGGCCAGTGCGTTGATCGAACCGGTCAAGGCCGGCGCCTAAGCCTCCGACCCAGAGATAACCGCGCGCATCCTTGAAAATAGTATTGACTTCACGGCCTCTGCTGAGCGTTGTGCTGTTTTCTGGTCCGGGAACATAACGAGTGATCTTTCCCGTTTTCCGATCCAATCGATTTAACGCGCGAGGGAACAAGCCTACCCACAGAACGCCATCCGAATCCTCGTAAATTGCGGTGACCTTTCCGGGAGAGAGACTCTCCCGGTCTGCAGGACGATGCGTATAGTGGCGGAACCGTTCTTGTTGGAAGTTGAGAATATTCAGCCCACCATTTTGAGTTCCCATCCAAAGCAAGCCCGCCCGATCACGGTAGATTGGCACAACGCTGTTATCGCTAAGGCTGTGCGGGTCGGTGTCATCGTGCTGGAAGAGGCGTGTAAATCGTTCCGTGCGCCGGTCAAAGTAACACAGGCCCAAGCTCGATGGCACCCAGAATCCATCCTCTCCATCATTCAGAATTCTGCTGCTGTCGAGTAGAGCAGCGCCGTCACCGAGCGGGTATTCGGTAACGCGTCCGGTTTGGCGCTCATATTTGACCAGGCCGACGATGGGGGAACGCACCAGAATCCAAAAATCGCCGCCCTTGTCTTCGAACAAATCATTTCCGGATAACCGCTTGATGAGTTCGGGGGGGCGAGTCGTCTGTCCTGTCTGCTGGTCCAGATGAAACAGCCCGCGCTCGCCAACAAACCAGATGTCCCGATGGCTATCTTCGATGACACGAGTGAGCCACCCAAGAGACTGGCCATTGCTGTCAGTGCGGTAATGAGCGAAGGCTTCCGTCGCCGGGTCAAGCCTGTCGAGGCCGCTATCTGCCGTGGCGAACCATAGATAACCGCGGCTGTCGCGGGTGACGCTCCAAACCGAATCGCCGCTAAGGCTGTTGGGGTTCTTGGGGTCGTGAAGGTAGCGGGTACTACGTTCGGTTGTGGGATCGAATTTATTTACGCCCGGATATACAGCGATCCACAGGGAACCATGATTGTCTTCCACCAGATCCCGGATGAAGTTGGCGCTCAGGCTTCCGGGATCCTTGGGATTGTTTTTGTATACGATGAAAGAGTTTCCATCATAGCGATTGAGGCCATCCCCGGTGCCAAACCACATAAAGCCCCGGTGATCCTGCAAAATGGAAACGACATTATCCATAGCTAGCCCATCCCTCGTAGTGAGGTGAGCAAATTTGAGGTCCCTCACCGGGGCAGGGCCGCGAACTTTGGCCGGGTGAGGTTCGGCTGCTCCAGCATACGAACCATTAATCATGCACAGAAGCAGAACCCAGCTCGCAACCCGTGACACTACCGGCTCTCCTCGGCGTGTGCCTGCGTCATCCTCGACTTCCGGCCGGCGGTCCGCAGTGCCCGTCGTGCGCCCCGCCCCAACCTGGGCGACATGGACAGCCTTGCACATCGACCAAGACAGAGACCGCAAGCAGTGTTCGCGGACAACAAAGGCAAACACGAATTGCCTCAGGCACATTCATGGCTTCTCAGGTGCCGGTATCATTTGCAATATACTACCGTCCCGGCGTTCCGGTTGGCCGGTCAGCTTCGGGCAAGTAACGCTAATTTAGCCACGGATAAACACGGATAAGAAAGATGTCTACGCTCCTCGGGGAGTGATGTTTTAGCAGGGTTCAGTGTTGATAGAATGCATCGGGTACATGACGGATCCGGTGTCGTTCTCTGGAGCCCTGAATATTCGCTTGGCTGGACTGGCAGCGACGCTTCTGCTCGTGCAAGCGCCGATGTGTGCGCAGCAGGGTTCTCCAACTTCGAGTCAGCGGCAATTTCTCGATCGTTATTGTGCGACGTGCCATAACGAAAAACTGAAGAGTGGCGGGCTGAGTCTGGGTAAAGTGGACTTGTCGAATATTGGCGCCCAGTCGGAAGTATGGGAGAAAGTCGTGCGCAAGGTGCGCACGGGGGTCATGCCGCCTCCGAATATGCCGCAGCCTTCGGGGGCTGATCGTCTCGCGATATTGACATCGGTCGAAGCATCGCTCGATGCTGCGGCGGCCGCAAAGCTGAATCCAGGGCGAACCGACACGCTGCGGCGGCTGAATCGAACCGAGTATCAAAACGCGATCAGAGACCTGCTAGCGCTTGACATCGACGCCGCTTCGCTTCTGCCGGCCGATGAGAGCGGGCACGGCTATGACAACGTCAACGTGAGCGATCTGTCGCCGACGCTCTTGAATCGTTACATCTCGGCCGCCCAGAAGATCAGCCGCCTGGCGGTCGGGAGCACGCAATCGTCTTTGCAGAGCGACACCATTAGCCTGCCTGCCGATCTCACACAGGAAGATCAGTTGCCAGGGCTGCCGATTGGCACGCGTGGTGGCGTTTCCACCTCTTATACCTTTGCTCAGGACGGCGAGTACGAGATCCAGATCCTGCTTGCTCGCGATCTGGCAGGAGTCGTCAGCGGGTTGCGCGATGGCCGTCAGCACGAGATGCTGCTGCTGCTCGACCGGGAGCAGGTCCATAACTTCACGATCTCGAGAGCAGCCATCGGCAGCGAAACGCTCAATGAAAAGATCTTGAAAGCGCGCATTCCGGTGAAGGCAGGGCCGCACAATCTGGCAGTCACGTTCGTCAAGAACGGCTCATCGCTGATCGAGACGCCTAGACAGCCGACAGCGTCTCGCTTCAACGACCGGCGACATCCGCGCACGGCGCCCGCCGTTGACCAGATTGTGGTGACCGGGCCTTATGCGCCGAAAGGCGCCGGGGATACTCCGAGCCGCCGCCGATTGTTTGTATGCCGGCCAACCGGACAAGACAAAGCACAAGAAGAAAAGTGTGCAGGAGTGATTCTATCGACGGTGATGCGGCGGGCGTATCGGAGGACGGTCGCGAAAGACGACGTTGATGAGCTGATGGCCTTCTATCGCACAGGGCGCGCCGAAGGTGACTTCGAGCTGGGAATCACAAGGGCGCTCACCGCTGTGCTGACGAACCCGGAGTTCCTGTTCCGGGTGGAAAGCGACCCAAAGAAAGTAGCGGCGGGCGGTGTCTACCGAATCAGCGATCTCGAGCTGGCGTCGCGATTGTCGTTCTTCTTGTGGAGCAGCATCCCGGACGATGAGCTGCTCGACGCAGCCATTCGAGGAAAGCTGAGTCAGCCCGGAGAGCTGGAGAAGCAGGCGCGCAGGATGCTGGCCGATCGCCGCTCGTTCAATCTCGCGACGAATTTCGCTGGGCAGTGGCTGCGGCTGCGCAATATCGACGCGGTCATTCCAAGCGGCAATCTTTTTCGGGACTTCGACGACAACCTGCGGCAAGGCTTCCGGCAGGAGACCGAGCTCTTCTTCGACAGCGTGCTGCGTGAGGATCGCAGCGTGCGGACTCTGATCAAGTCGGACTACACGTTCCTCAACGAACGCCTGGCAAAGCACTACGGAATTCCCAACGTTTACGGAAGCCGATTCCGGCGCGTGACGCTTGCTCCCGAAAGCAGGCGCGGCGGGCTGCTGCGGCAGGGCAGCGTGCTGTCGGTAACGTCGTATGCGACCCGGACATCGCCAGTGCTTCGCGGAGTGCTGGTGCTGCGCAACATCTTAGGCGCGCCGCCGCCGGCTCCTCCGCCCGATGTGCCTGCCCTCGACGAGAGCACGATGGCCGCGAATCTTCCGATGCGCCAGCGCCTGGCGGCGCACCGCAGCAACGCCGCGTGCGCAAGCTGTCATAGGACGATTGATCCGGTGGGCTTTGCGCTCGAGAACTTCGATGCCGTGGGACGGTGGCGGGACCTGGAGGTGGAGGATCAACCGGTGGATTCGACAGGCGCTTTACCCGGGGATCGGGAGTTCCGAGGGATCGACGGACTCGAAGCCGCGCTGATGCGCCGCCCCGAATTGTTTGTCACGGCGTTGACGGAGAACCTGCTGACGTTCGCGCTGGGACGGGGCATTGAATATTACGACGCGCCAGCGGTTCGCAAGATTGTGAGCGATGCCGGGAAGGAAGATTACCGGTTCTCGTCGCTGATTCTCGGGATTGTGAAAAGTGTTCCGTTTCAAATGCGGCGCGCCGAAGTGACCTCTACGACTGCGGCCGGTAAGGCACCGAATCACAGGTGAGCGAGGGTGGAAGGATAACGCGATGTTTCTGACGAAGAAGGCGATTCCCAGACGGACGTTTCTGAGAAGCGCGAGGGCAACTCTGGCCCTGCCTCTACTCGACGCAATGATTCCTGCGGCCACGGCGTGGGCCCAGACGCCTGCGAAGCCGGTCCCGAGGCTCGGCTTTGTATTCATCCCGATGGGGTGCGATCAGGGGCGATGGACACCTCCTGGGCAGGGAAAGCTCGAGGAGCTCTCACCCATTCTCAGTCCGCTCAAGCCGGTCAAAGATCAGGTGACTGTCATCACGAACATGCGGTTGCCGAATGCCTATCCGGGTACGCATGACACATCGAACTCGGCGTTTCTGAGCGCGGCGACCTCCAAGCACACGGAGAGCTCGGACTATTATTTGGGCGAGACTGTCGACCAGATCGCGGCCAGGCAGATGGGCCGTGACACGCAGTTGGCCTCGCTGCAGATCGCGATGGATCTGAACCCGCTCGCAGGCGTGTGCAACAACGGCTACTCGTGCGTTTATCAGAATTGCCTCTCATGGTCGTCGCCGACGACCCCGCTTCCGTCTGAGGCGCACCCGCGAGTGGTCTTCGAGCGCCTGTTCGGCGAGGGCGGCAATGCGGAGGCGCGCCGCTCCGCGCTGCGCAATCGGGAAAGCCTGCTCGATACGTTCACCAAGGACATCGCCCGGTTCAAGCAGCGCGTGGGCGCTCCCGATCGCGTACGCCTGGATCAGTATCTGGACAGTGTGCGTGAGGTGGAGCGTGAGATTCAGCGTGCCGAGCAAGCGGCAAAGGACAACAAGATGCCGGATCTCGATCGGCCGGTGGGTGTTCCCGCAGCGTTCGCCGATCATGCGAAGCTTATGTTCGACCTGCAGATTTTAGCGTTTCAGGCGGATATCACGCGCGTCATCGCCTTCCAGCTCACGCGCGAGCAGAGCAACCGTACGTATCCGGAGATCGGCGTCCGCGACCCGCACCATCCAACGAGTCATCACGGCAATGATCCGGTGAAGGTCGCGCAGATCGCCAAGATCAACACGTACCATGTTTCGCTGTTTTCCGACTTCCTGCAGAGAATGAAGGCCACTCCTGATGGCAACGGCTCGCTGCTGGATCACTCGGTCTACTTGTACGGCAGCGGCATGGGAAATCCCAGTCTTCATGATCACGAGAACCTTCCGATCCTGGTGGCAGGCGGCGCCGCAACCGGGTTAAAGGGTGGCAGGCATATCCGGTACGAGAAAGGGACGAACCTGTCGAATCTGCACCTGACGTTGCTGGATCGGGTTGGCGTTCATTTGGATAAGTTCGTGGATAGCACGGGGAGAGTGGAAGACCTGTTTGAGCGGGTGGACATCGCCTAGGAGACGCGTATGCACTGGCGAAAGATAAGTGGACTCGTACTGCTGGGGGTCGGCCTCGGCGGCGCAGTCGTCGCGGGTCCGCGTGCGGCGCTGGCTGACGCGGCGGAACAACGCGACAAGACCGGCGTGCGCAAGCTTCTGGGGACGGGTGTCGACGTGAACGCCACGCAGGTGGACGGGACGACCGCGCTGCACTGGGCCGCGTATCACGACGATGCTGAGGCTGTTGCATTGCTCGTGCGAGCAGGCGCGAATGTGGACGTCGTCAATCGCTATGGCGTGCCGCCGCTCGCACTGGCATGTAAGAACGGCAATGCCGAGGTTGTGAAGCTGTTGTTGCAGGCTGGAGCCGAC
>DASQVJ010000391.1:0-7827 GCA_035640835.1 Bryobacteraceae bacterium | reverse complement strand
TCTGGTATCCGCGACAGCCGTAACGAATTGTAAGCTCGCTGCAATTCCGGCTGATGCTGTGCTCGATAGAATCCGAGCGAATGCAGAGGTTGGCTACTTCCTGGCTCAGTGCCAAACCATTGATGCTGTGCGAATCCAATCCCTTTTGCTGCAGTCGCGTCTCCTTACGACTGAGCAATGCTTTTTCCGCTTGCTTCTGGAAATCGCGGCCGCTACGAACGCTCTTCATGCGAACGACTCGACAGTTGTTGTCACGGTGCCCCTGAGCGAAATGGACATAGCCGACCTCATCTCCATGAACCGTTGCGCATTCAGCCGCATGAAAAGAACCCTCATCAGAACAGGAGCACTGCACCAGGCTGGGAACGTATTTTCCTTCTCGCGCTATCAAGTCGATATCGGCATCTGCACCTGGTAGGCTGTCCCTGACTCATCACGACGACGCCGGAATTCGCTTGCGTAGATCTGAATATTCTCGTTGAATAGGCTTCTCCGTCTTCTGATACATGCGCATTCCTGCGAAAGTGATCAAGGAATCCTGCGGGAAAGAAATCAAGATTCCCGAGGGAATGTGATCAGCGAAAAGGCCGCGACGGCGCTGGCATTAGGATTGTAGCGGAGTGGAACACTTTGGTGTTGATTTCCTTGGGGGTCACCCAAAAGCGGCCAATGAGGGTCACCTGAAAGGGTCTTCCGCACTTTTGGTGCAACACGTGGTTCAGTTCAGCATTAAAACAACTGTAACCTAAAATGTTTTAAGCTAAGGAAGCAAATGGCTGCCTCCCCCAGCCCTTTGCAGGCATCACTTCCCGATGCATCCTGCTTGACGTTGGATGATGTCGTCTCTCAACACGGCATCATGATGATGATTGTCTCTGCCGCTAATAGCGGCTCTTGTCCGCATTGTGGGGTCCAATCCTCTCACATTCACAGCCGCTATTGCCGCACGCTGCGTGAGCTCCCTTGCCACGGTACTGTGGTTCGGATCTGTCTGCGGACTCATCGGTTCTATTGTCGGGTGCATGATTGTCGCTGCCGGATCTTCACACAGCGGTTGCCGACCGTGACTTCGCCTTATGGCCGACAAACCTGTCGGCATCGCAACGCCTTACTAGCCATCGGTTACGCGTTGGGTGGAGAAGCCGGTTGTCGCTTGGCAGCCCAGTTGGGAATCTGCTCGAGCGCCGACACAATTCTGCGAGTCATCAGCCAAGCTGCATCTTATCGATCCGCTTGTGATGTCAAAGTTCTCGGCGTCGACGATTGGGCTTGGCGCCGCGGTCATCAGTATGGGACAGTGCTGGTGGATTTGGAACGGCGGCAGCCCATCGATCTTCTACCAGATCGCGAATCCGAGACGTTGGCGAAAATGGTTGCGGGCTCATCCCACCGTCCAGGTCATCAGCCGTGATCGCGCGGGAGCCTATGCCGAGGGTGCTCGCCAAGGTGCGCCGGGAGCTGTTCAGGTGGCGGATAGATTCCATCTTTTCTGCAATCTGACACAGGCGCTCCAACGCGTACTGGAGCGATTAGCCATTGTTTTGTGCCAGGTTAAGTTGGCGGAGCGTTCGGGGCCGCCTTCGGAACCAACCGAAGAAGTTGTATCAGGCGAAGAAACGCCGCTGACGGGCAATAATGTCGCATCGGAAGCACCGATCAATAAGCTTGAGCGAAAACGTCAACAGGCACGAGAGGACCGGAAAGCACTATTTGATGCAGTTAGGGCAGCACACCAGCGCGGTCTCACGAAACAGGCCATCGCACGTGAATTTGGTCTGGCACCTCTCACGATTCGACGGTATCTCCAGGCAAAGGATTTTCCGGAGCGTGCACCACGGCAGCGGCGATCCGAGTTGGATTCGTTCCGGCCATACTTGGAGAAACGGTGGGCGGAAGGTTGCCACAATGCATCCCAACTCTGCCGCGAGTTGCGGCAGCAAGGTTATAGCGGGAAGCGAAGCCGGATGAAGGAATATGTGCAGCCCTGGCGGTCAAACTCAT
This sequence comes from Bryobacteraceae bacterium, assembly GCA_035640835.1. GTDB lineage: Bacteria > Acidobacteriota > Terriglobia > Bryobacterales > Bryobacteraceae > DASQVJ01. Next base: position 5,826 of record DASQVJ010000391.1, on the reverse strand, counting down.
CCTCGCCGTCCTCGAGGCCGCGGCGGACACTCCCGAACCTGCGACTGGTCGCGTTATGGCTAACGAAGTCGCCGAAACAGCGTCGTTCTGATGAACAACGTTGGGTGGATGCCGTAACGATCGCTCATCCGCAGGTCGGTGCGGCCGAGCACTTGGCACAACAATTCCGCCAAGTCTTCAATGATCACGATTCCGAGGCCCTGAAATCCTGGTTGGCAAAGACTGTTGCATCAGATATTCCAGAACTGAAGGGCTTCGTCGCCGGAGTCGAGCGCGACTACGACGCGGTGGTCGCGGCGGTGGAGTGGCATTGGAGCAATGGACAGGTCGAAGGGCAAATTCACAGGCTCAAGCTCCTTAAACGGCAAATGTACGGCCGCAGCGGATTTGAGCTACTCCGTAGGCGAGTACTCCCGTTCCGAACTGATGTTTCTCAGCGCCCTCCGTGATGTCCACCAAAAGTGCGGAAGACCCTTTCAGGTGAACTTCATTGGCCGGATTTGCGGTGACCACTGAGGTTGATTTCGGAGCCGAAGGCGACGGTTTCCGGGAGAGCGAAGCGAAAGGAGTGGGATGGTCGCCGGAACTGTGGGAATGTGGAAATCGCTGGGTTGAGCGATTTCCAAGAGCGGTGGGAAGGTGGAAACCGCAGTTGGGTTTCCATGCTTTCCACGGCTCGTCATTTCCACAGTTCCGGACAGCGATCGAGTGATTCGGATCAGTTTGCCGACTTGCCGGTTCTGGCCTCTGCTCGCCGCATCGACTCGCCTTTGAGCTCGATGCGATGAGCGTTGTGCACCAGCCGGTCCAGAATGCCGTCAGCGACCGTCGGGTCGCCGATCTGCTCATGCCAGCTCTTGACCGGCACCTGCGAGGTCAGCACCGTCGAGCGCGTCTGATACCGGTCCTCGCAGATCTCCCAGAAGTCACGACGCTCGTTCTCGCTCAGCGGCGCCATCGCCCAATCGTCAATCACCAGCACGTCGACTCGCGACAAACGCGTCAGCATGTTGCGCAAGCTGCCGTCAGCTCGTGCAAGCGCTAGATCACGAAACAGCGCTGAAGCTCGCGAGTAATAGACTTGGAAGCCGTCGCGGCAAGCCTTCTGCGCCAACGCACAAGCCAGATAGCTCTTGCCGACTCCCGTCGGACCGGTGACGAAGATGTTCTCGTGCCTTGCGACCCATTGCGATTCGGCCGCCAATGCACGTACCATTCCTCGATCCAGCCCGCGCGCAGCACGATAGTCAATGTTCTCCACACTGGCATTGCCCCGCAGCTTGGCACGTTTCAGCCGCTGAGCCAATGCCAGGTTTTGCCGCCACGTGTATTGCCGGTCCACGAGCATCGCCAGCTTCTCGTGAAAGCCCAGTGAGGCCGCTTCCTCATCGCGCTCCAATGACTCCAGCGCGTCCACCATACCCTGCAATCGCATGGCGATCAGCTTCTCAATTGTTGGTTGATCCAGCATCGTCACTCTCCTTTCAGGCGAAGTACTCGGAACCACGGAGGTTGTCATGGGAAATGCCACTGCGAGTTTGCTCGCCATCGGCATCGCCCGATTGCAAATCGAGCGAGCGGCTCAGTATCGACTTGACGCTCTTGTACGAGCAAGCGCCTGTTCGCAAAGCTCGTCCTGCGGCTTTCTCCAGCCGCTCCGGCGAGTATCGCTGGCCGAGCCGCAACAAACCAAGGCAGGAGCGGTAACCCATCTCCGGATGCGGCTTCGATTCGAGAATGCGTGTGAACAGCATGGCCGTGTTCGGCCCCGTCTTCTCTCCCCAAGCAATCAGCCTGGATGGCGACCACTCGAGATGGGCTTGATGGGACTTGGGCCGGTGCTCATGAATGGTCACCGCGGAGTTTGCACGCCTGCTGCGGATATACGATGCGACACGCTCACCGCGATGAAAGATTTCAATCGTCGAGGCGGTTGCCCGCAACTCGACACTTTGGCGAGTTAATTGATATGGCACGCTGTAGAAACTGCCGTCGAACTGCACATGATAGTCGATGTTGACCGTGGCCTTGGTCCACACGGCATACTCAAACGGCATTTGCGGCAAGGGCCGCAAAGCAGCCAAATCGAGCTCGAGGAACAGGCTCCAGCGCGAGCCTTTGCGATGACGAAAGGGACGATGGTTCAGCTTCTCCAGCAGTTCAGCGATCGCTTGATTGACTTCTGCCAGCGAGTAGAAACGGCGATGTCGTAGCGCGGCCACGATCCAGCGCTGGGCCACTTGTACACCGGCTTCGACCTTAGCTTTGTCGCGCGGTTTGCGAACGCGTGCGGGCACAACGCCCACCGCGTAATGCTCGGCCATCTCGCGATAGGCAGGATTCAAATCGGGGTCGTAACGGCAAGGCTTCAGCACGCCTGTTTTGGTGTTATCGGGCACCACGATCTGCGGCACGCCTTTGATGTGGGTGAAGGCGCGCACATGCGCTCCGATCCAGTCTTCCGATGTTTGCGACCAGGTGGCTTCGGCATAGGTGTAGCTGCTGGCTCCGAGCACGGCCACAAACAACGAAGCTTGATGAATGGCTCCGCTGCGGCGATCGTAGACAGGAATGGTGGCGCCGGCCCAATCGACGAACAACTTTTCGCCCCCTTTGTGATCCTGGCGCAGCACCACATCGGTGGCCTCTTTCCAGGCTTCGTAGAGGAAACAGAAGCGGCTGTACGAGTAGCCCTTCGGCTCGGTTTCTCGATACTCTTCCCAGAGCAGTCGCAGGGTGGTGTGCCGGTGTGTGCGGAGTTCTTCGTCGATGGCGGCGAAGTCGGGCTGGCGCCGTTTGCGTGCCGGCTTGCGTGCCGTGTGACGGTACAGTGCGGCTTCGAGCTCAGCTTCCGGTTGTTGTGCCGCCTCAGACCAGCTCAGCCCGGAGTCTTTGAAGCGTTTCAGACATCCGTTTATGGCTGACTGGCTCAAGCTCACGGCTGCGGCGATCTGCCGCTCGGTGAGGTTCAGTTCGTTACGAAGCCGCAGGATTTCTTTGATCTTGCGCATGGACACTCTCTTTCTCGGCACCCGATCATCATCGGGTGTCGACTGTTGATGTCCAGCGCCGCCGCTGCGTTTTCCACAGCGGTTCCTGCGATTGTGATCACGATTCCTGAGTTCCGTGATTTCTGATCACTTTCCCCCAGGAATCTTGATCACCTTCGGCCAGGATCCCTGATCACATTCCCACAGGAATCTTGATTTCTTTCCCGCAGGATTCTTGATCACCTTCAGCAGGACCGCGCATGATACAGACGGATGTTGCGCAGGGTGTCACGAATGTGTAGGACGGCAATGGCAACCGCGTGGCTCGCACGGCGGTACACGCATCGGCCATGTGGGTCTCGCCGTTGCAACTTCATCGAAGGGTGATTACCCGCACTTGCCCGCCCATGTTCCTTTGGGGCATAGTTGGATCTGAAGTGGCGGCAGGACCCGAAAAGTCTCAAAGTGATTCGATTCAAACCTAGATTTGCCCGGAGCCGACAACCTTGTGAGATGAAGTGCCCGGCATGCGTAAGGGTGTGCAATTAAGAGCATACCCTTAGATTGCCGGCCAGATAATGAATCGTCGAATACTTGTTGCGTTGGCGGGACTTTCTCCGCAGGTAGTGACAGAAACTATATACGGCCTGGCGGTGGTCGGCACGCCAGCTTGGATTCCAGACGAAATCCACTTAATTACAACCCGGGAAGGAGCGGAAGGGGCGCGCCTCACCCCTGGTTTTCGTCCGTGCTCCGGATCTCTTCGAGGCATCGGTCCCCTTCCACAACAATATGAATCTGCTGTTCAGAGAAAAAGACCCTGTTCAGCCCATATTCCCGGGCAGCGGCGGATTTCATAGCGGTGCTGATCCGGCCGTTCACGGCCGATCCGGACACCGAGATCGCGTTGTCGATCGCCGGAGGACGAAAAACGGTGGGGTTCTTCGCAGGTGCGGCACTGAGCCTGCGCGATTTCGGCCGATCCTCACCGCGGCATGGCGCACCATCTGTTCGGATATACGGATGGCGACCCTGGCAAAGCCGACCAAACCGATTCTCTGATCCGAGCAGGCCCTGTGGGCATTCGTCCTTATCTGGATGTTTCACGAGCATCTTGGGAAAACCTGGCCGATGCTTGTGGCACTCTGTCTTGTAGGGCTCTTTAGGCCAAAAGAGCGGGCGTTCTGGTTTCTATGGGGAATTGCGATTGGCACGATTGTTAGCGCTCGGCTCAACTCGCAACTGTGATGCTTCGAGGGCTGAACTCTCAGCAACGGCTGTTTGTTGGAAATGTGTGCGGCTTGACAGACGCACGAATGACGGTTCATATGTTGCCAATAGTGTTGTCAGAGCAGCTTGGTTCCCTTGAAACATGTGCTCTGGCCGATCTGCGAACGTCAGGGATTGACATGGGAATACTCGAGTCTTCAGATTTCCGCCATCAAGTGGACTTTTTGACTCGAGACTGACTGGCATGCCCCATTTGGGTCTTTTGGGGGCAACAGAACGCCACAGAATCTTACGAACCTCGGCTGTACTCAACATGCGTTAGAGCACTCCCCAATGACTTCAACCCGAACCTCACATAGCCCCGGGGCTATGTTTGCGGATCCCGACGAACGTTTGCGGAGGCGCCCACGCCTGCGCGTCCGGCCGGCATGGTGAAAAAGAAGCGACTTCCCTGCCCTGGTTCGCTCTCAACCCAAATGCGGCCGCCGTGAAGTTCTACCAAACGCTTTGTGATTGCCAGGCCGAGTCCCGAGCCGTCCGTTACGTCTGGACGCTTGGCTGAGCCGACCTGATGGAACTCTTCAAATATCGCGGCACGCTCCTCCTCGGGTATGCCGATGCCCGTATCGCTAATGACGAAGCGTACCTCGGGGTCGCCAACGTCGGCTGCTATACCTACCATGCCCTCGCGCGGAGTAAACTTCACGGCGTTGCCCACAAGGTTAAAAAGGATCTGGGTGAAACGCGTACGATCGGCATAGACGCGAACTGCCGAAGAAATCTCGTTGCGCAAGTCGATTTGTTTGGCCTCTGCGAGCGCGCCTGCAACAGACAAGACCTCTGAGATTACATCGGCAGCAGGGAACTCCTCGTAGGAGAGTTCGATTTTGCCAGCTTCGATCCGCGTTAGGTCGAGGACCTCATCTACCAGGGCAATGAGGTGGTGCGCGCCTTGCCTTACGTGCTGGACATAGTCGCCGTAAGTTTCCCCGAGAGGACCCTCGCTCTGCTCCGCCAAAAGATCGGAGAACCCGGCAATTGAGTTTAGCGGGGTTCGCAGTTCGTGACTCATACGCGCAAGAAATTCGCTTTTCATGCGGCTGGCTCTGGCCAGTTCCTCATTGCGCTCGGCAAGTTTTCTGTTGGCTTCTGCCAACTGCGCAGTACGTTCCCTAATCCTCTGTTCCAATTGCTGATTTAGCCGCCGCACCTCTCTCTCGGCCGCTTCGCGCTCAGTGAGGTCGAGCACGAACGCCACGATCTCGCTGCCTGTATCCCCGATCGCAGCGCCACCGACCAGCACTGGCACGCGGCTGCCGTCCTTCCGGATGTACTCCATTTCGAAGGGGTCGAAGCTTCCGGTGGCGCCTATCTGCGCTCCGGCCCGATCGTTGGCCGCTTGCCACTCGGCAGGGGTCAGATCCGTCCGTCGGAGTCTCCCCGAGGTGAGATCCTCACGGCCATATCCCACGATGCCGAGAAAGGCGTCGTTCGCCTCGACGATCTGCCCGTCCAGATTCGAGATCAACACCCCGACGATGTTGGCGTCGACGAGGCGGCGGATCTTCGATTCTCGCACCTGGAGCTGGCGGTACAGGCGGCCGTT
>DASQVJ010000390.1:0-12646 GCA_035640835.1 Bryobacteraceae bacterium | reverse complement strand
CTCGCGATCCTATCGTGGGATCAGTCATGCAATTTGTACCAGCAACGACGAGACCGGTAGCTTCGGAAGAGAGTCGATCGACGCTCACCGTCACCGTGCTATTCACGGACGTTCCGCACACTCTCTCGGCTCTTCGTGAGGCGGCGAAGCTCGGAAACAGGCTGCACGCGTCGCTGCAAATTCTTATGCCGGTGGTGGTTCCGTATCCCCTTGAGCTGATGGATTCGCCCGTTCATAGTAGATTCCTGCAACGCCGCCTGGTGACGGTGGTGGAGGGTGCCGGAATACCGACACGGATCCACATAGCGTATTGTCGCGATCGGGACGAGGCGGTTAAGAGAAGCCTCCCGCCAAACTCCATCGTTGTTGTCTGCTGGCGCCGATTCCCGCTGTTCGACAGCATGCAACGGCTCACAAAATGCTTAACCAAACTGGGACATCACGTTGTCGCCGCACCAATGGTGAAAGGAAGCTAAAATGCTCGACATTTTTTATATCGGTGTTTGCGGATTGTTCTTCGTAGCCTGCTGGGGATTGACCAAAGCTTGCGAAAAGCTTTGAGGAGACGACATGGACTACTTGCTCGCTGGTATCGCATCCATCTTGCTGTTTTTCTATCTGCTGTATGCGCTTTTGAAGCCTGAGCGCTTCTGAGGAGAACACGTCGTGACTATTCCGGGTGTTTTACAAATTCTGCTGTATTTCGTGCTGATCCTGCTCACGGCGAAGCCGATAGGTACCTTCATGGCCCGCTTGTTTGCCGGAGAGAGGACGTTCCTCCATCCGGTGCTTCGCCCCCTTGAGCGGCTGATCTATAAGCTCTCGGGCATTGATGAAAGCGTTGAGCAGCGGTGGACACAATATTGCGGCGCGGTGCTCGCGTTCTCATTCTTCTGCTTCTTCTTTGTTTACTTGTTCCAGAGGTTGCAGGGAATGCTGCCGTTGAATCCGATGGGCTTTGGTACGGGCGCCGCACCCCAGAACGCCACAGCCATGACGCCAGACCTTGCCTTCAATACGGCAGTCAGCTTCATGAGTAATACGAACTGGCAGTCGTACGTTGGCGAGACCACGATGAGCTACCTGACGCAGATGACCGCGTTGGCCGTTCAAAACTTTGCTTCGGCGGCCGCGGGCATTGCTATCGCAGTTGCGTTGATTCGCGGCTTCGCGCGCCAAAAGGTAAACACGATCGGCAACTTCTGGGTGGATGTGACGCGCTGCACGGTCTATCTATTGCTGCCTATTAGTGTGCTGGGGGCTCTCTTCCTCGTTTGGCAGGGTGTTCCACAAAACTTCGACCCCTACACAAAAGTGCACACCATCGAGGGCGCCCAACAGATCATCGCTCAGGGACCGATGGCGTCTCAAGAGGCTATTAAGGAGTTTGGAACGAACGGTGGCGGCTTCTTGAATGCAAACTCGGCCGCTCCGTACGAAAACCCGACGCCCCTCGCAAACTTCTTCGAGATGTGGCTCATCTTCGCCATCCCCGCAGGGCTGACCTACACGTTCGGAAGAATGGTCGGCGACACTCGGCAGGGCTGGGCAATCTTCGCCGCGATGGCCGTCATGTTTCTCGCCGGTGTTCTCATCGCCTACGGATCAGAGCAGGCCGGAAATCCGATACTCGGCGGGCTCGGGGTTGAGCAGACTGCGTCTGCCAATCAACCGGGCGGAAACATGGAAGGCAAAGAGGTTCGCTTCGGGATCTCCGCCACTAGTTTGTTCGCCACTATTACTACCGCTGCCAGTTGCGGCGCGGTGAACGGCATGCACGATAGCTTCACACCACTCGGCGGACTCGTGCCTCTGTTCAACATGCAAACGAGCGAGGTAATCTTCGGCGGTGTCGGTGCCGGCATGTACGGCATCTTGATGTACGCGATCCTCGCAGTGTTCATTGCCGGACTTATGGTCGGCAGGACGCCGGAGTACGTAGGTAAGAAGATCGAACAGAAGGAAGTGAAGATGGCGATGCTTGCGCTGATTGCAACGGCCGCCAGCATCCTGGTGTTCGCCGCCATCAGCTCGGTGATTGGATTCGAGAAGGGCAGTTATTGGAACGGTACATACGGCCCGGCCACCGGCAACCTAAACAATGGTGGACCTCACGGGCTCGCTGAGATTCTGTACACCTACACCAGCGGCACGGCTAACAACGGCAGTGCCTTCGCCGGCATAAGCGCGAACACGCCCTGGTACAACCTGACGATTGGCTTGGCAATGCTGATCGGGCGCTTTCTCATCATTATTCCGATGCTCGCAGCGGCCGGCAGCCTGGTTACCAAGAGGAAGGTTCCTGAATCTGCCGGGACATTCCCGACTCACGGACCACTTTTCGTAGGCCTGCTCGTCGGCTCGGTGGTGATCATCGGTGCACTCACATTCTTCCCGGCGCTGTCACTAACGCCGATCGTGGAGCACTTTCTGATGCACGAGGGCAAGCTCTTCTAGGGCTCTCAGGAGAAATCAATGAGTACGACTACGTTATCAACACCGCCTGTTCAGCCGCGAGAAACCGATCCAACCGTGCTGCTGCCACAGCACATGAAGCGCTCCCGCCCGCTGTTCGATCCTGAGATTCTTGCTCGAGCGGTCAAAGACTCGTTCGGGAAGTTGAATCCGATGACATTGATGCGCAACCCCGTCATCTTTGTGGTCGAGGTCGGCGCAGCCCTCGTTTCCGTCTTCACGATTCGTGACGCTTTCACAGGCGCTCCGAATGTCGGCTTCGGCCTTCAGATCTCGCTCTGGCTCTGGTTCACAGTGTTGTTTGCAAACTTCGCCGAAGCTATGGCGGAGGCTCGTGGCAAGGCCCAGGCAGACACTCTTCGAAAAACAAAAACGGATGCCATTGCCAAACGTCTTGTCGGAGGAGGTCGGGTCGAAAACGTTCCGGCATCTAAACTGCGGTCGGGGGATGTCGTAGTTTGTGACGCCGGCGACCTGATCCCTGGCGACGGCGAGGTGATCGAGGGTATCGCGACGGTTGATGAGTCCGTAATCACCGGTGAGTCTGCTCCCGTCATTCGCGAGTCGGGCGGTGACCGGAGCGCCGTGACGGGCGGCACCAAGGTGCTGTCCGATCAGATCAGGATCCGGATTACGTCCAACCCTGGCGAGACGTTCCTCGATCGCATGATCGCGCTGGTCGAAGGCGCCGAGCGTCAGAAGACGCCCAATGAGATCGCATTAAACATCCTGATTGCCGGCTTGACGCTGATCTTCCTGCTTGCTGTCGTGACCCTGCAGCCTTACGCGATCTACAGCGTCAACGCAGCTGGCTCCGGCACCACTCCAAACATCGCCGTCCTGGTCTCTCTTCTGGTTTGTCTGATTCCGACTACCATCGGCGGGCTGTTGTCCGCAATCGGCATCGCCGGTATGGACCGGGTGATGCAACATAACGTCCTGGCCATGAGCGGACGTGCGGTGGAAGCATCGGGGGACGTCAACACACTGCTCCTCGACAAGACTGGAACCATCACGATGGGCAACCGGCAGGCCGTCGAGCTCATACCGGTGGATGGCGTACCGATGCACGAGTTGGCCGATGCCGCTCAGCTCTCCAGCCTCGCTGATGAGACGCCTGAGGGCCGATCGGTTGTCGTGCTCGCGAAGGAGAAGTACAACCTGCGTGGTCGTGATGTCAGCCATCACCAGGCGCACTTCATTCCCTTCACTGCTTACACTCGCATGAGCGGCGTCGATTACGACGGCCGTCAGTTCCGCAAGGGTGCTTCGGATTCGATCGTCAGCTTTGTGCGAGAGCGCGGAGGCGTGATTCCTGGAGGATTCGCCGAAGTCTCCGAGCGAATTGCGCGGTCCGGTGGAACACCGCTCGCAGTTGCCGAGGGCGAGAAAGTGCTCGGCTTCATCCATCTCAAGGACATCGTGAAGGGTGGCATGAAGGAGCGCATCGGTCAGCTGCGCGCGATGGGGATTCGTTCTGTGATGATCACCGGCGATAACCCGCTCACGGCAGCAGCTATCGCACACGAAGCAGGTGTCGACGACTTTCTGGCTCAGGCCACGCCCGCGGACAAGCTCGACTACATCAGGCGGGAGCAGGGCGCCGGACGACTCGTTGCCATGACGGGCGACGGCACCAATGATGCTCCGGCATTAGCGCAGGCGGATGTCGGGCTGGCCATGAACACAGGCACCATGGCTGCGAAGGAAGCCGGCAACATGGTCGATCTCGACAGCAATCCAACGAAGCTCATCGAGGTGGTCGCGATCGGCAAGCAGCTGCTGATTACGCGTGGCGCACTGACCACGTTCTCGATCGCTAATGACGTGGCGAAATACTTCGCGATCATCCCCGCGATGTTCATGGTGACGTACCCTGCATTGGGCAAGCTCAACATTATGGGTTTGGAGAACCCACAGAGTGCGATCCTGGCGGCGGTGATCTTCAATGCCTTGATCATCATCGCTCTGGTTCCGCTAGCCCTTCGCGGAGTTCGATACACACCTCAAAGCGGTGCCGCGCTGCTTCGACGCAACCTCCTCATCTACGGAATCGGCGGCATCATCGTGCCCTTCCCCGGGATCTGGATCCTCGACAGAATTCTCGTCTTTCTGGGCCTTGCTTAAGGGAGAACTTGTTCTATGTGGCAACAAATCTTACCTGCACTTCGCATGACGATCGTTTTGACGGTCTTGACGGGTCTGGTATACCCGGGTGTCGTCACAGCGCTTGCTCAGCTCATTTTTCCGCATCAGGCCAACGGAAGCTTGATCTCGCAGAACGGGCAGATCGTTGGTTCTGAGCTGATTGGCCAGAACTTTACGAAGCCCGAGTATTTTCAGGGTCGACCTTCGGCTGCGGGCAACGGATACGACGCGAGTGCCTCGAGCGGATCGAACCTCGGCCCTACGAGCCAGAAGCTGATGGACCGTGTGAAAACCGGTGTCGCTGACTATCGCAAGAATAATCCAACAGTTACAGGTCCGCTTCCATCGGATACGGTCACTGCGTCAGGCAGCGGTCTCGACCCGCATATCACGCCTGCCAACGCATCGCTGCAGGTAACACGTGTGGCTTCCGCTCGTGGTGCTTCTCGAGCAGCGATCCAGGGCCTTGTCGATCAATTCACCGAGTCTCGCGATCTCGGGATTCTCGGGGAGCCGAGGGTCAATGTCCTTGCGCTGAATCTCGCTCTCGATAAGAACTTCCCGGTTAAACGATAACCGAATCCGCAGCCGTCCCAACCATGGCGGCTGCGTCAGTGTCTCTGCTTCCCACGGGTCTTTCTATGTGTGCATTCACAAAACTCCTATCAGGTTGTGCAATTGTGGCGTTGCTAACGCCGGCGTTCGCGCAACCTCTTCCTACGTCCGAACGCGACGAGCTCCTGGAACGGATTAAGAAACTCGAAGAGCGTTTGGCCGTTATCGAGGGCCGGCAACCAGTTGTCTCCGCCCCTCCCTCGGCGGTTCCAGCGCCTGCCGCTCCGGCAACTCCGACGGGCGCAGCCACCGGCGTCACTACCGCCACTCCAACCGCCCCGGCCACTGCCGCGGCGCAGCCTGGTGACATCATTCCTCCCCAGGTGAACGCGCTGTTCGGCGGCACCACAATCAACGTAAACTTCGACGGCTACTACGGCTACAACTTCAACCGGCCGATTGGTCGAATCAATTTGCTTCGCGCCTACGATGTCTTAAGTAACAACTTCACTCTCAATCAAGCCGGCGTAATCATTGAGCGCGCACCCAACCCTGAAGCGGGTAGGCGGCTCGGTGTCCGCCTCGACCTGATGTACGGTGAAGCGACCGAGACACTTCAAGGCGGCGCGCAGAACGAACCGCGACCTCAGGTCTATCGCAACGTGTTTCAGGCTTACGGCACCTATGTCTTCCCAATCGGCAAGGGCTTGAACGTCGATTTCGGCAAGTTCGCCAGTTCGCTTGGCTATGAAGGCAACTACGTCAAAGATCAGATCAACTACTCGCGCGCCTACTGGTTCAACTTCCTGCCCTTCTATCACATGGGTTTCCGGACGTCTTATGCGATCAACGACCGGCTCAGCGTTACCAACTACCTTGTGAACGGCGCCAACCAAACGGAAGATTTCAATGGCTTCAAGTCGACGGCCTTTCTCATCAACATCAAGCCGACTTCAAAAATCTCCTGGAACCTGAACTACTTCATCGGCCAGGAACAGCGCGACCTGGTTCCGGATCTCAACCCGGGCTTACCGACATTGCCGACGCAACCCGGACTATCAACCACGCCGATTCGTCCAACCCCGAATGGCCGCTTCCAGGTCATGGATACGTATGCCTCGTGGAACGCCACCGACAAGCTGTTGCTCGTCGGAGAACTGGACACCGTGCTCAACCGCACGTTCAAGAATAGTCCACCCAGTCGAGCAACCGGTGGCGCAGCGTACGTCAAGTATCAGTTCACGCCGAAGTTCCACCTCGGAGGGCGTTTTGAGGTGATGCAGGACAGTGGTGGCATTTTCAGCCTTGTAAGCCAAACTTTGAAAGAGGCCACGGTTACGGCCGTTTATGAAATCGCCAATGGGCTTCAGACGAGGTGGGAGTATCGGCGCGACTTCTCAAACGTGCCCTTCTTCCTGACCGACACGCTTGGTGTGCTCAAGAAAGAGCAGAATACCGCGACGCTCGGCCTCATCTGGTGGTTCGGCGGTAAAGAAGGGAGCTGGTAAGGCATTCGTGAACGCTCACCGGGAACGGTGATCGAACCAAACTGCATTCAAATGATCTCTCTTGGGAAGCGATGGCCACGGTAGGGTTGCCGGCAGAGTTTCGTGATGTTCATGGGCGAGGATAGCAGTCGTGGCCAGCCGCTGGTACACTGAAGGCGTTGTGTTCTCCGGGCAGACCCGCGAAAGTATCCACGGGCTCTACGCGAGGGCTGTTGTCGGTCGGATTGAATTCCGGCTGCGTTGTACCAATCCCGTAACGACGCCAGTCAAACGCTTCCCCAATAATCACGGCACGATCACAGCAATTGTTACCGCGCCGGAAGGTTCTCGCCGGTTTCAGCCGCCGTCGGCTGGGCAAAAAATGGCCGGCGACTCCACGCTCAAAGACCCGTTGGCACGTGGCAGTGGCACGCGCTCGTGAGTACTTCTCTCCCAAGCTTCCTCGGGCGCGAGTGGATATCGCACGTCACCGCAGCTGCTGGACCCGCGTTTAGTGTAGGAGGTCGCGATGTTCAAACGAATCGTCGACGGTTGGCCGCTCGTGAAGCAAATGCTGCACGGCAGCGACGGCACAGGCCTCGAAGCCCGGAGCGAAAGGACTCGCTCCCTCCGCCCCAAGCATCATGACGCTAAGGTGGCGCGCTCGATTTGTCCCTATTGCGGCGTCGGCTGCGGCCAACTTGTCTACCATAGGGACGGAAAGCTGATCTCGATTGAAGGCGATCCGCAGTCGCCTGTATCCCGCGGGCGACTCTGCCCCAAAGGCGCCGCCAGCCATGAACTCCTCACCCACCCGGATCGCCTGACCAAGGTTCGATATCGTCGGCCGCACTCGACCTCCTGGGAAGACCTGGATCTCGAAACGGCAATGGACATGATCGCCGACCGCCTTTGGGAATCGCGCGAGCGAACGTTTGTTGAGCAGCGGGATGGTCGAACGCTGATGCAGACTACTGCCATTGGACATATTGGTGGCGCCACGCTCGACATCGAAGAGAATTACGTGATCAAGAAACTGTTCACCGCCGGACTGGGCATGGTCTGTATCACCAATCAGGCCCGTATTTGACACAGCTCTACGGTGCCCGGTCTGGGCACCTCATTCGGCCGCGGCGGCGCCACGACGGCCCCGCATGATTTGGTTCGCTCCGACGCGATCCTCATCATGGGATCTAACATGGCCGAGAACCACCCCGTTGCTTTCCAATATGTGATTGACGCACGGGAAGCAGGAGCTAAAGTCATCCATGTGGATCCCCGGTTCACCCGGACATCCGCGATGGCTGATCTGTGGATTCCTCTCCGCGCGGGTTCGGATATTGTTCTGCTGGGAGCACTGGTTCGTTACGTCCTCGAAAACCAGAAGGACTTCCGTGAATATATAGTCCACTTCACCAATGCGTCTGTCATTCTTCGTGAAGACTTCCGCGACACGGAGGACCTGGACGGATTATTCTCGGGCTGGGAGCCCGAACAGCAGCGGTACAACCCTGAAACCTGGGCGTATGAGCACGGCGAAACGGGTGACCGCCAAGGTCCTACACTCGAGCTTGGCGCAATGGCTCAGTGGGGAACCCCGGCCACGAGCGGCGACTTTTACTATCACCAAGACCGTTCGCTCCAGCATCCCCGCTGCGTCTACCAAGTCCTGAAGCGTCATTTCTCGCGGTATACGCCGGAAATGGTAGAGCAGGCTTGCGGCGTCCCCCAAGACCTTTTCTTCAAGCTGGCGGAAACCTTCTGCTCCGCCTCCGGCCCGGATAAAACGGCCTCGATGTGTTACGCGCTCGGCTGGACGCAGCACTCCAAAGGCGTGCAGCTGATCCGCACTGCGGCCATCCTGCAGCTCTTGTTGGGCAACATCGGGCGACCGGGGGGTGGAATACTGGCGCTGCGTGGTCACGCCTCCATCCAGGGTTCGACGGATATTCCCACGCTCTTCGACTTGCTGCCGGGTTATCTCCCGATGCCGATCTTCAAGGATGATTCAGATGATCTTCGCGGGTTTATTGAGAAGCGGGGTTCCAAAAGCGGAGCATGGGCGAATTTCGATAGGTACATTGTGAGCCTTCTCAAGGCCTACTACGGAGAGGCAGCCACTGCCGAGAATGACTTTGGATTCCGTTGGTTACCTCGCCTGACGGGCGATCACTCTCACATGGCTTACTGGCTGGAAATGGCCGACGGCAAGATGGAAGGCCTGTTTGTCATGGGAGACAACCCGGCCGTCGCCGGTCCGAACTCCGTCTTGGAGCGTCGTGCGCTGACTAAGTTGAAATGGCTGGTGGTGCGCGACCTGGTGGAGATGGAGACCGCTTCGTTCTGGTACGACTCTCCGGAGGTGCTGCGCGGGGAAATTAGAGCGGAAGACATCGCGACTGAAGTGTTTCTGCTGCCGGCAGCCGGACATGCCGAGAAGGAAGGCAGCTTCACCAATACGCAACGCCTGCTCCAGTTCCGCGAAAAGGCCGTGGATCCGCCGGGCGATTCGCGCAGCGAGCCCTGGTTCGTGTACCACCTGGGTCGCCGCATGAAGGAGAGGGCCAGCAAGGATCCGCGTCCCCGCAACGCCGGCTTGAATGCGCTGACGTGGGACTACTCAACTGAGGAGCCCTTCGCGGACATCGACGTTGAGGAGGTTCTGCAGGAGATCAATGGTTATACGCTACCGGATCGAATTCTGGTTCCTGGTTATAGCGCGCTGAAGAGTGACGGAACCACTGCCTGTGGTTGCTGGATTTATTCCGGCGTTTTCCCGAGTCCAGGCCAGAATCGGGCGTTGCAACGTGAACCCACTGGCCCCTATTTCCAAGGTTGGGGATTCGCTTGGCCTAGTGATCGCCGCGTTCTCTACAATCGCGCTTCCGCCCGCCCGGACGGCAAGCCATGGAGCGAGCGCAAGAAGCTCGTGTGGTGGGACGACAGCAGGAAAGAGTGGACCGGACTTGATACCCCGGACTTCACGCGGACCAAGCCGCCCGACTATACGCCGCCGGAGGGCGCCGTCGGCGACGATGCGCTTGAAGGTGACAAGCCGTTCATTCTGCATCCCGATGGTCTCGGGTGGCTCTGGGTTCCGAACGGATTGAATGATGGACCTCTGCCGGCTCACTATGAACCTTGGGAATCACCCGTGCACAACCCGCTCTACCGGCGGCAGGAGACGAATCCAGCCGCGATGAAAAGAGAGCGGCCGGGCAACGTTTACGCCCAGCCCCAGGACGAGCGATTCCCCTACGTTCTTACTACCTACCGTTTGACGGAGCACCACACCTCTGGAGCAATGAGCCGCTTCCTCTCGCATCTTGCCGAACTGCAGCCGGAGCACTTTTGTGAAATCTCGCCCGAGCTGGCCGCCGAACGCGGAATCGAACACGGTAGTTGGGCCACCATCAGAACCGCTCGGGCCGTCATCCGAACTCGCGCGATGGTGACGCGCAGGATGAGGCCCCTTCGGCTGAATGGGCGCACGGTCCATCAGGTGGGCCTGCCCTATCACTGGGGGTACAGCGGACTCGTCAAGGGCGATGTCACAAATGATCTGGTCGCCATCTCTGAAGACCCGAACTCGCGCATTATGGAATCGAAGGCCATGCAGTGCAATATCGAGCCCAGCCAGGAAACATAGCAGGGAAACCAGCTCCCGCTTGAGAAGGAGGACCTATAGGTGGCAACGCGAACAATCGTCCCCAGCTCGAACCAGGCACGTCACGCTTACGTTGCGGAAGGCAGGACCGTTGGCTTTTTTACGGACCCGACAGTTTGTATCGGTTGTAAGGCTTGTGAGGTTGCCTGCAAGGAATGGAACCACGTGCCTGAGGATGGCCTCGCGTGGACGGGACACTCCTACGACAATTCAGTCAGCCTCGGAGCCTCCACGTGGCGGCACGTAAAATTCCTCGAACTGGGATGTCGATTAGGATCGCAGGTCGCGGGACCTATGACGGGCGAGCAGGAAAATCCGTTCGGATGGATCTTCCTGTCCGATGTCTGCAAACATTGCGCAAATGCCGGCTGCCTGGAGGCATGCCCAACGGGCTCGATCTTCCGAACAGAGGTTGGCACCGTATACGTGCAGGATGATATTTGCAATGGGTGCGGTTACTGCGTCGTCGGCTGCCCATTTGGCGTGATTGATCGCCGGGCGCACTCTTTACCAGGCGGGGGTGGCGCTTTCAAATGTACATTCTGCTATGACCGGCAGATCGATGGACTCACACCAGCCTGCGCCAAAGCCTGTCCAACCGAGTCAATTCTGTTCGGACCGCTGGATGAACTTCGCGTGCGCGCCAAGCAGCGCGTAAAAGATCTGCAGGCGCGCGGCTTTGCCGACGCTCAGCTTTATGATCCCGTTGACACTTCAGTAGGCGGGATTCACGCGTTCTTTCTGCTCCTGGGCAACCCTGAGCAGTTCGGTCTACCGCCACGTCCGGAGATTCCCACTATGTATTTGCGGGGCGCGTGGTTGTCAGCAGCCATGACATCCGCACTTGTGCTGGTGGGAGTGCTCGTGGCATTTGTCTTGAGTTGAGCGCATTTATGCCACCTGAGGCGCCGGATAGAACACGAGCCAGCGAAAGCCGTCTGGATATGCTGCGCGAAGAGGCGCGCCGGACCGGAGGCGTAAAGGGCGCCGGTGGCCGCGTAGTCGGCGGGCCCATTCCGGGCGCTGCGGCCGCGGCTGTAGCGTACTATGGGCAGCCGATTGTCAAGCCACCGGTGTGGACCTGGCAAGTCGGACTCTATTTCTTTGTGGGAGGCGCTGCAGGCATGGCCGGCGTCATTGCGCTCGCTGCTTTTCTGACCGGCCGTCCAATGGATCTTGTTCGCGCGGCATTGGGGCTGTCCGCCTTAGGCGCCATCATCTCCCCCGCCCTACTCATTGGAGACCTGGGTCGCCCGAGGCGCTTCCTAAACATGCTTCGCGTATTCAAATGGCGCTCCCCTATGTCAATGGGGGTCTGGATACTGGTCCTATTCAGTTCATGTGCTGTGCCGGCCTTTCTGCTGGCAGAGTTTCTCATTTCACAAGGCACCCCTGGAGATTTGGAGCGGGTATTGTTGTTCCTCCTCATGCTGGGCACAGCTTTGTTCGGTCTACTGCTCGCAACGTATACAGGAGTGCTGTTGGGCGCAACGGCCGTACCCGCCTGGTTCGCACACCACAGGCTCTTGCCTTTCCACTTCGGAATCGTCGGGCTCGGTTCGGCCGCAGCGGTGCTCGAGTTGATCGGATTCCGAATGGCCGTGCTGAACGTTATTGGTCTGACCGTAGCGGCGATAGAGACCGGATTAGGCGCGTGGATCGAAATGAGCCGAAAAGGACCTACTGCCCGTGCCCTCCATGAAGGCACGCCCGGTCTTCTGCTGCGAATCGCCGGATTCACTCAAGGCCCCGTAGCCCTGATTGCACGGCTCGTCGGCTGGGTCCCAGTGGCCGCTCTCTCGTTCCTGCTCGGTGCTATCTTCAGCCGCTACGGGTGGCTAGCCGCGGGTCACTTTTCTGCCCGTGACCCAGAGGAAACATTGGCAGAGCAGCGAGGCCCGTCGCACTGAGTCTTTAGATTTCGTGCCCGAACATCTCAAAACCGAGACGAGGGCGATCTCAACCTCGGCGACGATGCACCTCGCGGGCACAGCCTCTTTCGGACCAAAGGCAAGTCCAGCACTTCGCACGAGCGCCTTGGCGCGAACGAGATCGCCGAGTTGCGCCATCGCAATACCTCGAAGCGCTAGCGCAGGCGCATCGTCGTGCCGGCTAGAAATAACCAGCTCACAGACAACACTCCCATGGTCGAGCCGACAAACTCAGCGATCGTGAGCGTTGCAAAAACTTACCTGTGACAGGACACCGCTGCCTGGAAATTCACTTCCCGCGAGTAGCGAGTGGCGTCGAGTCGAGTCGGACGGGCACTGGCAACATGTGGCTGCCGCGGACCCTCCACAACCAATAGAACATC